>JAOUQA010000112.1 GCA_029879605.1 Gammaproteobacteria bacterium | reverse complement strand
AAAAATTAAAGAAGCTGCTCAACGCCTGGCTGAGGCAGGAATTAAAGTTTCTTTATTTATTGATGCCGATGCTGAGCAGATTGAAGCAGCTAAACATTGTGGAGTACCTGCTATTGAAATTCATACAGGTCATTATGCAGATGCTGATAATCCTGATGCCAGGCAGAATGAGCTAAAGAAAATTGTCCGTGCAACTGAGTTGGGGCATGAGCTTGGACTGCAGGTTAATGCTGGTCACGGTTTAAATTATCAAAATACCAGGGATATTGCAGCGATCAGAAGTATTCGAGAGTTAAATATTGGACATGCGATTATTGCGGAAGCCGTTTTTATCGGGCTACCAGCAGCAGTAAGAAAAATGAAAGAAATTATGAAGGACGCCAGGATTGCAGTATAAATTGCTTTTAGTTTGAGCGTGATTTGTAATAAATAATAAGCTCTTCAATATCCTTATATAAATGTTCAATTGCACTATTAATTCTGGATGTTTTATTTTCGATTATTAAAGTTTCAAGTCTTGCAGCTGAAGTGGACAGGGCTTCAGCTGCACAGTATTTGGCTCCACCATGTAATTTATGAACTGCGTGACGTAATTCAGTAACATTATTATTTTGAGTTGCAGTTTCGATTTTTGATTTATGCCTGGGTAACTCGGCTATAAGCATGGAAAGTAGTTCGTTTGCAAGTTTTTCATTGCCACTCGCAAGCTTTAAAGCATCTTCAGTATTATAAATATTCTTTGATGGAGCATTGCTAATGGGGGTTTGCTTTTTCTTGTTTCTGGTGTCATTGCTGCTGATATAAGGTAGCCATTGTTCAAGTATATTAGTATCTGGTTTTCATTGAATGGTTTAATAAGTATGTCATTAACACCAGAATTGAAGGCTTTTAATTTGTCTTCAGGGCTAGCGTTAGCAGTAAGGGCAATGATAATGGATTTCTGGCACAGGTTGTCCTGGTTCCTGATGTTTTCAGTGGCTTTGAAGCCATTTAATATAGGCATGTGAAGATCCATAAGAATAATATCAAAATATTCTATATCACAAAGGTTGATGGCTTCACTTCCATTAATGGCAGTTGTTACCTTGATGCTGTTGTTTTCCAGTATTGTTTTTGCAAGTTTGAGATTTATTTCATTGTCATCAACAACAAGTGCATTGATGCCCTCCATGTTATGTTGAATAGGTCTTTCCGGAAGTGTACTTTCAGTTATGTTTGGGTCAGTCTTGCAGTATAATATAGTATCAATTTTTTGTTTAAGTGATTTCATTGAGGATAATCTAAAAGCAACGTTGTGAATACCTGCCTTGTTAAGGTTTTTAATTTCAACATTTTCAAAGGTGCTGGCTATTGCAAGGTATGGTTTATTTGTTGATCTGAGTAATTTAGATATTTTACTAAGAAATGGTTTGTTTCTTATGTTGGACAGGCTGATCCCGGTAGTAATAAAATCAACAGTGTTATTTTCAATGATATTGTTTAGTGATGAATGATCTGAAGTGGTTATTACTTTGAAGCCAAGCGATTTAAAGTTTGTAGAGGTGGCAGTTAGTAGCTCCTGCGTGTCTTCATAGATAAGTGCGAGCTTGTTGAAGCGCGTTGAATTTGTTTCGGATTTAATTGAATTTTTATCGATTTCAAATTGTATAGAAAACCAGAATGTAGTGCCGTTTGATGAGTTTCTGGCATAATCGATTTCACCATGCATCAATTCTACAAGATTTTTGCATATTACCAGTCCAAGCCCGGTGCCTCCAAATCGTCTTGAAATTGAGCTGTCAGCCTGAGAAAATGCCTTAAAGAGTCTTTCTTCATTTTCTTTGTTTAATCCAATCCCTGTATCGTGTATTGAAAATTTAATTTTTATGAAATCATCTGATTGATCCAGTATTTCTGTTTTTATGGATACATAGCCTTCGGATGTGAATTTAATGGCATTGCTAACAAGATTGACAAGTATTTGTCGTATACGTGTTGGGTCGCCTGTAATGTGTTGTGGCTTGCTGGCAGGGTATGGATGTTGGATGAGTTCAATATTGTTATTATATGCCATTGGGGTAAACATGGTTGTTACTTCGTTAAGTAGCTCGCAGATATTAAACTGAATGTTTTCGATTCTGAGGTTACCCGATTCGATTTTAGAGAAATCAAGAATGTCATCAATAATTATTAATAGATTTTTAGCAGAGTTTTCGATAGTTTTAATGTAGTCTTTTTGTTCTGTGCTTATGCTGGTTTTTGAAAGAAGATCAGTAAAGCCAATAATTCCATTCATGGGTGTTCTTATTTCATGTGACATGTTGGCAAGAAATTCAGATTTGATTTTGCTTGCGGATATTGCCTGGTTTCTAGCGATATCGAGTTCTATATTCTGTATCTCAAGATCATTCAGGGTTTTTGTCAGAGAGGATGTTGCTTCTGTAACCTGCTTTTCGAGTGTTTCCCTGACTGACTGGACTTCATTGGTCATTTGATTTAGTCCCTTTTCAAGATCACCAATTTCGCCGCCTGACTGAATCTCAATATTTGTTTCAAGTTCGTTTCTCGCGATATCGTTGATGGTCTTCGTTAATTTTCTTATAGGGTTGATGACGCCAGCGCTGATTTTTATAGCAAGTAGAGCGGTAAGTACGAGTCCAAAAAATGTAATAAAGATGCCCTTTAGTATCGCATTAAGCTGTTTTTTTCTTGTTGAGTGTTTGCTAAGAACAAGTTTTACATGACCAATGATTTGATCTGATATTTCTTTTGCTGGTATAGTAAGGGATTCTTCGTAATCATCTATGTTAATAGTCGTTGTTGTTATAGGGGCGATGTACTCAAAATTATCTTCTCTGCCTGTATGTATCAGAAATTGATATAACCCGTTGTTGGGAGTTTCAGTGCCTTGCGCTCCAGAATTTCTGGCATGAATAAGTATGACGTTGTATTGATCTGTAATTGCTATTTCAATAATGTCATCCATCTCGATTATAGTGTTTGACGTAATCTTATCAAGAATTTCAAGATTATTAGAAAATACGCCGTACTCACTGGCAGATGCAAGCTGGTCTGTGATCAGTCGGCCGCGCTCATGTAGTGATTGTTCGAGGCCAACTATTTGACTGTAGTTGTAATAAATAGCGAGCACCACAGTAATTATGATTGTTGGTAATAAAGCCACAAATAAAACACGTCTTCTTATGCCCCAGTTTTTCATTCTGACTTTGCTTCTCTATTTAATTTTTGGTTAACGTTCTTTATCTCAATATTAAGTCTCAAGCTGTCTGCTACGCGCTGGTTTATATCGATACTAAAATTCTTTGGATAATACCTGTTTTTATCAAAATTTTTGTTATTCTTAAAAAACTGTTTTATGTGATTGGTGGCATCATTGGCAATTTGTTCGGGTGTTGAATACAGGCCAGTAGTGGCTCCTGCTTTTATGTATGATTTAGAAAATCCAATAACCGGGGTTTTGTTTCGGTAAGAGAGTAATAGTATGCCTCTTATGGAGTTTTTGTTGTAAACAACAGGGTCTGGAATAGCTAGTAATACATCATTAAGCCGAATTGTTTCCTTGAGGGATGGAATTAACTGATCTGCATTGTCAACTATTTTAAAGTTGACTTTTATATTTGTTTCGCTAGCGGCCTGGATTATCTTTTTCTTTATTTTAGATGATGATGGGCCGAGAAGAATTCCAACTTTTGCTTTCTTGCCAAATACATGTTTTATCAGTGATAGTTGTCGTTTGTATGGTTGATCAATTATTTGTGTTGCCCATACTTTGTTGTGCTTATTTTCCAGTTGCAAGGCTGTTAGTTCAGGTATTAATAAACTTAATATGGGAGTGCTGTTTTCTGTGTTGTTTAGAGCATTTATTGCGTACTGGCTGCCTACTGTAACTAGCAGGTTGTATTCAGGCTCTATCGGATCTTTGGTTTTGTTATTTGTAAAAACTCTGATATCAGAGTCGGCAAGATTGTTGATGATATTCTGGGTAATAATATTGCTATATTTTTTGTCCTGGTCAAAGCTTATCATGATGGCCTGTTCCCTGGCCTGAGCTTGAAATGTTGTTAGCAGGCTGCAAAAAAATATTAATATCACAAAATTCATCGCCATCATCCAGGCGGTTCTTGGCCGTGATATTACTCTTTGTTGTAAATTGATATTTTTCAAGCGATATCCCTGTATATAATATTCCTGTATTATATTTTTAATTAAATTCCAGGCTTATTTCCAGATAAGCGCGTAAGTCCTGTAAGCTACCATTTGAATTAAGTGTATTGCTATTAGGTGCAACAGTTGTAAATGTATTGTCTGTATACCTGGTTCGATTGTAATCAAAATAATCTTCTAGAAGGTTTAACAGGGACAGTGAGATATCAAGTTTTTCATTGCCGAAACGATATTGTTTGTTTAGTTTAAGATCTAGCTTGTTATAGGGTTGAGCTGAACGGTCGGTGACTGAAACTGGTGTCGTCGATCCTGTCCTGTCCATCCAGTCCATATCGCTAACCCGGTAATAATTAATACTTGCATTGAAATCCTGGGGCCAGTGTTTGATGAATGTGAAGCCCAGTGTTTTTTCAGGCGCAGAAACAGAGTAACGACGTGTATCTCTCCATGTGCCTCTGGGTTCAAACATTTCAGCAGTAATATCTATATAGGAAAAATGAGTGTAGATACGGTAGTTTCTGGGGAGTTTATAATCCAGAGAAATTTCCGCTCCTTGTATTTCGGTTTTGTGCGTATTCAATATTTCTGTTGCTGTGCCACCTACATTGTCCTGTGGTATTAAAGCGGGAAAGTTAGAATCGCTGCTTCCTATCAGATTGTCAGTGTTGTCACTAAATAGCTTTATATCCATAGTGAGTTTATTGTCCAGTAGTCTTGAAATATAGCCAATTTCAAGACTACTGATTTCTTCGGATTTTATATTGCCGAGAGAAACCACATGTACATTATGCATGATATCAGTGGTAGTTGTTCCATCTCCTCCAAGAAAGAGTTGTAGTGGTGTGCTTAATGTCAGACCATTATTTTCTGTAAGACGTACTGTGGTGGCATAGTGTGCATTTTGATCGTAAAGTGTTGGGGTACGTGTTGCTTTTGAAGTGCTTATTCTTATTGTATTATTATTATTAATACGTTGTATGATTGACAGGCGAGGGGAATAATCAGTGCCGGAAATGTCGTTCTTTTCAATCATAAATCCAGCATTAAATAACCAGTTGTTTTGTCTGAATTCTCCATGAGCAAAGCCGCGATAAAGTTTATGGCGCAAAGTGTTATTGTTACTAAAAACATTATTTGCCTGTATTATATCCATTCGGGCACTACTGCCAGTTACCAGCCTGAAATTATTGTAATTGAAGGTGTAACTGAATTCGAAATCATGTCGTTTAGATTTCAGGCTTATGTCCGGGTTTCGATAGGGATCTATATTGTCCAGACAGGTATTATCGGGCAGGCCTAGTCTAGTAATACATATATAATCTTTGTCGCTTGTTGATACGATGTCACTTAGTAATATGCTTTGATTTTCATGGCCCAGGTCTTCTTCGAGATGATTGTAGTAATACTGTAGTGAGAGAATATTGTTATTACTTGTTGTATGCTCCCATTTCAGCCACTGAAATGCAGAAATAGTTTCTATCTGGTAATCCGGTGGTGATTCATGGTCACCCAGCTTGATATCTTTATAACCACCCTGGTAGGAGAAAAAATTATACAGGTCAATCTGGTTATCGAGTCGGTAACTGATATAGTCAGCACGGGTGTAGTCATTTAATAATTCGGTACCGTCGTCATGCTCTGTGCCCAGTGTTATCCGGAAATCTGCATTACCCAGTTTTTCGCCATAACGGTAATAACCTTCCCGTGTGTTATAGCTACCCTTGATAATTTTAACTTTATGTCCCTGGTCTTCGATGGCCTGACGCGTGGTGATGCTAACCACGGCAAGAAAAGAATTATTGCCATAGCTGGCTGCATTAGGACCGCGGGTGACTTCGATGCGAGCAATGTCATCGATGCTGATGATGTGATCGGACCACTGGATACCTGCCAGGGTAGGCACATAAACTGACCGACCATCTATGAGTACCTGTACGCGCCTGGAATATTCATCGCCATGACCATGGTAAGTGGCCACAGGTGAGTTGCCATCAAAATAACCAACCTGGAAACCGGGTACCATGCGCAGCAGATCAGGAACTGTACGTGCACCCGAGGCATCAATCATTTCACGATCAATAACGGTGATCGCCATGGGTGCTTCATCAAGTGGTTGTGATAAACGGGTTGCCGAGAGCACGACGGGTAGTTCATCCAGAAAATCGCTTTCTGAACCAGGCAAATTATTAGCATCTGGTTCGGCTAGTGCTGCAAAAGAAACTACACTAAAGCACATTATAGCGCCTCGGATGTGACCCAAGATTTTCTCCCGTTAAATATGTTAGTCCCAGTTCCTGAACTGTGAAATAATGTTTATTATCTGTGGCATTGGGTATTAGCCAATTCATTATGATACTAGCATTTTCTATATACAATACAAAAAGTTAAGTTAGATGAAAGATATTAATTTCCCTGTTCTGGAAGACTTTGTTGGTAATACTCCCCTGGTGAGGTTGCAGCGACTGCCTGGCGACTCCAATAATACGATTCTGGTCAAGCTGGAAGGTAATAATCCTGCCGGTTCAGTTAAAGATCGTCCCGCCCTGAATATGATTAAAATGGCTGAACAAAGGGGCGATATTCAACCTGGTGACACCCTGATCGAGGCAACCAGTGGGAATACGGGTATTGCACTGGCAATGGTGGCCGCGATGAAAGGTTATCGTATGGTGCTTATTATGCCAGACAATATGACAGCTGAACGTCGTGCAGC
>JAOUQA010000111.1 GCA_029879605.1 Gammaproteobacteria bacterium | reverse complement strand
AATATTAAATCCATCACTGACCTGGTAAAAACTCTCTTGCTTCATAGCTGGCTGACTGATGCTTGCTTTTGGCCTGATATCCGCAATATGCTCAGCCGGGATTTCACCAATAAATTTGGATGGCATAGGGTAATGGTCCTTACCGTATAAACGCCGACGTTCTGCATAGGTTAATACCAGTTGTTCTCTTGCACGTGTAATGCCCACGTAACACAAGCGCCGCTCTTCCTGTAACCGGCCTTCTTCTTCCATGGATCTTTGATGCGGGAACAAACCTTCTTCCATGCCACACATAAATACCAGTGGAAACTCCAGCCCCTTGGCCGTATGTAATGTCATCAGCTGAATACAGTCTTCCCAGGCTTCCGCCTGACCTTCACCGGCTTCCAGTGCCGCATGGGTTAAGAAAGCAGTCAGCATATCCATGTCGATATCATCTTCATTATGATATTCAAATCCACGGGCCGCACTGACCAGCTCTTCCAGGTTTTCTACCCGGGCTTCGGCTTTTTCACCTTTCTCTTTACCATAATGATCAATCAGGCCGCTTTTATGAATCACGTGCTCAACCTGCTCATGCAGTTCTAGCTCAGCAACCTCATCAGACATGGTATTAATTAACTGGATAAATCCATTCAGTGCATTGCCAGCACGGGCGGTCATTTCTCCTGACTCGATCATCTGCAAGGCAGACAGCCACATGGAAACATCCATCAGCCGGGCATTGGTTCGTATTTGGTCAACCGTTTTACCACCGATACCTCGGGTTGGCTGATTGACGACACGCTCAAATGAAGAATCATCATGACGGTTATTCACCAGGCGCATATAGGCCAGGGCATCTTTAATTTCGGCGCGTTCAAAAAACCGTAAGCCGCCATAAACACGGTAAGGCACACCTTCAGCAATTAATACTTCTTCAAACACACGGGACTGCGCATTGGAGCGATAAAGAATGGCGACCTCTGCACGGGCATGGCCATCGGATACCCATTGCTTGATGCGATCGATGACATACCGTGCTTCATCCTGCTCATTGAACGCACTGTATAACTGGATAGGGCTGCCATCATCCCCTGCAGTCCACAGGTTCTTACCCATACGATCATCATTATGGGCAATCAGTGCATTGGCTGCGGCGAGAATGGTACCAGTGGAACGGTAATTCTGTTCCAGGCGCACCACCTGGGTGCCGGTAAAATCACGTTTAAAGGTGAGGATATTTTCCACCCGTGCACCGCGCCAGCCATAAATTGACTGGTCATCATCACCAACGACAAATATTTGTGCGCCATCTGCTGCATTTGCCGAAGCCGCGAGTAGTTTCACCCAGGCATACTGGATAGCGTTGGTATCCTGAAATTCATCCACCAGCACATGTTTAAATCGCTGCCGATAATGCTGTAGCAATGAATCATTGTCTCTGAGTAATTCCAGCGCCCGTAATAACAACTCGGCAAAATCAACTGCTCCAGCCCGTTTACAGGCCGCTTCATAAGCCGTGTATAACCGCAGCAACTGCTGCTTGATGGGATCACCCCCGGCATCGACATGCTGGGGTCGCAGGCCTTCATCTTTACGGGCATTGATAAAACCCTGGATCTGGCGTGGCGGCCAGCGTGCCTCATCCAGTTCCAGGGATTTTAACAGGCGGCGAATCATTCGATACTGGTCATCGGAATCCAGGATCTGGAAAGCCTGGGGCAGATCGGCCTCTTTCCAGTGAGCGCGCAGCAGGCGATGGGCCAGGCCATGAAACGTACCCACCCACATGCCACCGGCAGAACCACCCTGTAATTCTTCCACACGACCGCGCATTTCACTGGCGGCTTTATTGGTAAAGGTCACTGCCATCAGGCTATAGGGCGACACCCCTTCCACCTGGATCAACCAGCTCATACGATGCACCAGCACCCGGGTTTTACCACTACCAGCACCTGCCAGTACCAGCATAGGGCCTGGAGCAGCGGTGACCGCTTCACGCTGGGCCTCGTTCAGGCCATCAAGAATATGAGAAACATCCATGGAAGGTGATTCTACCAAAGTCGGCCTGTTTGGCGAGAACTGTATTCGGATCTGTTTTTTGTCGATAAACAAATACTGTAAATAACACGGTATCTTGCTTAACTGCACCGGCCTGGCAGAAAACAGGTTAAATAGGTAAACACTACTTTACCGCGATTAACTGAACCACCGCACCGGTGCCAGTATGATAAATACCCTCAACCACTTCACGTTGCATTTCATCTGCATACAAAAAGTCCAGACCCTTTAACTCGGTCTTTAAGCCATCAAGGGTCATGGTTAATTCCGGTACTTGCGGGCCACCGGTACCCAGTTGTAACTGATCCGGCGTATAGGCTTCCAGCACCAGGGTGCCACCGGTTTTTAATCCTGCCACTACGTCACTATGCACGGACTTTCTCAATGCCGGTGGCAAATGACAGAAAATAGAAACTATTCCATCCCAGGTACCAGCTTCAATTTTGAAATCCGCCAGGTCACTAACAATGGTGGTCACTACTACACCGCGTTCACTGGCCAGGGCCTTTGCTTTTGCCATTCCCGGCGCTGAGGCATCGACACTGGTTACCTCGTATCCCTGTTCTGCCAGCCAGACTGAATTACGACCTTCACCATCTGCCAGGCATAAAACTTTGCCTTGCGGAATATGATGGCTACTTTGCCGTAAAAAATCATTTGGCAGTTTTCCGTACACATATTCTTTTGCACTGTAACGCTCATCCCACATAATGCATTCTCTTTGTATTCTTCATAAATATTTCTATAGCTATGACCAGCCGATTCCTGTTTTTATTCTTGCATTAAACTATCAGAAACTTCCGCCGAGACTAAAATAAACACGGTCTTCGCCAAGGATGTCATCCAGCCCTGAAGCATATCCCAGTCTCATATGCGTGTTTAGCCGGTAAAATAAATTAACATCCGCATGAAGTTCTATCCCCACACTTGAATAGTAAGTATCAGGCGTTTGGCCAATATCCCATGCGGCTCCTGTTTCCATAAATACACTGCCAGACCACTGGATTAATCCCACAGGTGGTGTCATAAAACCTCTTTCGACCAGTCCTAGCGGAAACCTGTATTCCATACTTCCAAGTTTCATTCGCCTGCCGGCTAACTGCGGCAGTCCTTCAGCATATCCTCTCAGCATATAATCTCTATCACCAAATAGTTTTTCACTATTTACACCCAGGAAATCAAGTAATTTATGATCACTATCTTCACCGCCGAGACGAAAATTTTCAGTGATTTCTGTACCCCAGCCACCTGCAACACGTAATGCAAATACGTGCTCTTTATGAATCTGTATATACTCTCTCCAGTCAAGGGTATAAACCTCTCCCGTGTAATCACTTTGCCAGGCATCACTATTTTCATATACCAGTTTAATACTACGCCCATCTAACTGGCTGATGGATTTTGGATAATACTTCGAATTACTAAATAAGACAGCCGCGCCCGCATACCTGTTCTGCAATTCACCAAGCGGCGGTATCCATGGCTCTCTTTTATGTTCTTTACTTACGCCTGACTGCGCGCCAATTATAAAATTCCAGCTGGATTCAAAATTCCTGAACGGATTCAACCAGTATAAATAATAATCTTCATCTAAAACTGTCGCCGCATAGTTACCTGTCGCATCATTCAATATAGATGATTCTCTCGATACTCCTGCCAAGAAGCGATCAATGTAGCCATAAGATGCGAAACCTGTAAGTATTTCATTATAAGAATCATTAGCGATACCAAATAAATAATTATGCATTTCCAGTGCATCATGCCCGCCCGTGACAAAACCCAGCTCGGTCTTTTGCTCGTCAATGAAAATGATTGGCTCCCACCATCTTGGTCTCATACTTTGCCATGGAGAGTAATCTCTAACTTTCATATCTAAGCGATATGAAGCATGCTTATCATTTTTAACTTTGTCTATTTCGAATTCAATTTTTTGCTTGCTGATTATTTCTGTATTATTTATTTTATAAATATCATTACCGCTTTCATTATATCCAACATAAAACAGCTCCTTTCCAACCTTAGATGATTTAAAAGCACCGCCCATCACATGGGTTAACTGATTTATCGTCCCGTCTTTTATATTCAGTTGATAAATATTATAAATACCATTTCTATCAGAACTAAAAATTATATTATTACTGTCATTATCAAATTCTGGATAAACATCAATCGCACTGTCACTTGTTAGTTTCTGCCAGCGCCTGTTTTTTAAATCATAACGTTCTATATTCCAGCCAGAACTTTCTCTGAATACAGATGCAACAATATAGCGCTTATCATTCGACCAGTCAGGCTGCCCAATAATGGTATTTATACCTTCCTGCAAAATGATATCTTTTAACTTGCCTTCGGCATCCAGCAAATGTATTTCACTTTTACCAGCTTCCTGCTTTACGGCTATTATTTCCTCACCATCAACTGACCAGGCTGCCGATCGATAACGACCACATCTTGTGATTCTTTTTAAATTTTCATCTTTTAACGAATAAACATATAAATCATAATTCAAGTTATAGTTGTTACAGTATTCTGGCTGAGCCAGCAATATTGAATCTTTATGCACATCTATTCTGCTCAATGGATGCACATCTACTACCGCTTCTTCCTGATCATTAACATTTATTCTCATCAAAACTGAATGGTCATAAGCCCCGTGACCAATATAATATGCGCCGCCATTCTTCAGGGCCTTCACCTGATCCGTGTAATAACCCTGATGAGAAATTCTGCTGCCTGCAACAACAGGCATAGTTTTTGTATCTACAATGTTTTCTTCAAAGCGCCTTTCAAGCCAAATGACAAACTCTGACCACAATTCATTAAAATCTTTATTAACGACACCTATTGAATTACTATTTATCATAAATGGAATCAGATGCCTGCTATAATTATCTATTAAATTTATAACTACATCCTTACCATAAACGTCTTCCATAAACTGATAAAAATAAACACCGTATAAATACGAACTTGTTCTGCCAGGCCATGACCTGAAAGGTATATTAATCTGTTCAAGTGGCTTAACTCCAGCTAGAACTTCCATTCTCATCATCATTTCAAAATAACTACTTTGGCCTCTACCAACTCCTTTGTTTTTATTATCATCTCTACGTGTTTCAACCTGGGTCGCAAATCCCTCTATCAACCACGGTGGCTGATAAAAATTTGGGAACAGGAAAACATGCCGACCAAAAATATTTCTAAACCCTTTAACTATTCCTGCTCCTTTATCCAGATGCAGGATATGGGCGTACTCATGTGTAATCAGTAACTCTAACCAGCTATCAAAATCTTCCAGGCTGTTGGGGTAATCTGGCGGCGATACAAATAAAACACTTCGATTATAATAATAAGGCGTGGCATAACCATTCGATAAATCCGTTTCATCACTTATTACCAAATGAGTTTTTTCTTCAGGCTGCCAATTCAGGTAGGAAGACAAGTCTTTATGTGCTTTTTCGGCAATAACTGCCGTTTTCTTAGCTAACTGTTTATTTTCCTGATTGTAATGAATTATAAAATTACTGGTTTCAAAACTATACCAGGAGCGAGTCGGATCAATTGCATAAACAGAGGTAACAAAACTGGATAATATAAATATGCCGCATAATAAACGACCCATATTTACTTTTTAAATCCCTGCCAGAAAGTCATGCCAGCACCAGCTGACAATAACCAGCTAATTACTGGTATACCCCAATATAAACTTTGCCCATCAACCGGAACAACATAAACAACAACGGCGCCAAGCAACATAACAGAACCTGTAAAAATAAAACTTAATCTTCTATTGTTATCTTTAAGTTGCTGCTTTATTTTTTCAAGATCATGTGTTTGCTGCTGATGATTTTCACCCTCTGATATTTTCTTAACAGCTTCAAACAACAGTTCGGGAAATTCCGGTAATTTCTCTATAATATATGGCAGGTTTTTTTTCAAACCTCTTAACATAGATTTTGTACCAACCTGCTCACTCATCCAGTTCTCAAGAAATGGCTTTGCGGTTTTCCACAAATCAAGATCCGGATAAAGCTGTCGTCCCAGGCCTTCTATGTTTAACAATGTTTTCTGCAATAATACTAATTGAGGCTGTACTTCCATATTAAATCGTCGCGCTGTCTGGAACAGTCTTAACAACAGGTGACCAAACGAAATATCTTTTAATGGTTTCTCAAAAATTGGCTCACATACACTACGTATAGCTGACTCAAATTCATCAACCCTGGTGCCGCCTGGCACCCAGCCTGAATCCACATGCAACTGTGCAACCCGATTGTAATCACGCTTAAAAAATGCCAGGAAATTTTCTGCCAGGTATCGCTGATCCCGCGGACTCAGGCTTCCCACAATACCAAAATCAACAGCTATATACTTAGCATCGTTCGGATCCTGAATATCAACAAATATATTTCCTGGATGCATATCCGCATGAAAAAAATTATGCTTGAACACCTGGGTAAAAAATATTTCGACACCCCTTTCAGATAATACTTTCATATCAACATTTAGAGACTTTAACCGTTCTATCTCACCAATCGGCACACCGTATATGCGCTCCATAACCATGACATTTCGTCGTGTCTGCTCCCAGTAAATTTCTGGAATATATAGCACAGATGACTCCGCGAAATTACGCCGTATCTGGCTGGCATTCGCCGCCTCGCGCATCAGGTCAAGTTCATCAATAATTGTTTTTTCATATTCCTGGACTATTTCAATCGGCCTCAAACGTCTTGCGTCTGATGAATATCGCTCAGCCAGTCTTGCCACTATATACAGCAACTCTATATCACGTTTTATTACAGGTAATATGGTAGGCCTGAGTACCTTGACTACAAC
>JAOUQA010000110.1 GCA_029879605.1 Gammaproteobacteria bacterium | reverse complement strand
AATGGCCACAGCCGCTGCCATTATAAAAACCATCAGCAGCATCACGAAGACCATTGTTATTATAGTCAATAAATATTTCACCTAAATCATATGTGCCTGACTCGTTTTCATCAATATATGCTTCTGCAATATCAGTAAAACTGTCACCATCATCGAAGATGCCATTGCCGTTAACATCTGAGAATGATTCTTCACCCTCTACGGTTGCAAGGATTGTGGAGCGACCTGCATTTGATCCTGGGCCAGATATGCCTCTTGGATCCTGACTGGTCCAGTTTACGGTGCAGCTACCATTGACTGTGCTACAAAATGGTTGAATTGAGCCAAGTTCGGTAGTGAAAGAAATGCTAGTTCCATCCTGTATAGGGTTGTTGAATCGATCAGCAAGTCGAGCAGTGATCGTAACTTGCACGCCATCATAAGCCCAGGCATTTGGGTTATGAGTCGATACAGATAGTGAAATACTGTTTTGATCAGCAGGACCCGTTGCGATTGCAACTGCACTAGATTGAGTTGCAACGGCGGTGTTGCTTGCAACAACGGCAGTAACTCGAACGGATGTGGCTACTGTGCCCGATCTTAAAGAAGCCACTACTTCACCATTCTGGTCGCTGACACCAGATGATGCTACCAGAGTAATGCCGCCAGCTGTGGTGTTGATTGTAAAATTCACAGTTTCACCGTTCATAGGCTGGCCAGATGAATTTAGAACTGTAAATGTGACATCGACATTTTCAGGTAATCCTGTTGAGCTGCCTGTGCCTTGTAAGGCCATTGTATTAGATGAGTTTGATGTAAACTGGATGGAGCCCAGGCTTGGAGCTGCAATTGTTACCTGTCCTGTGGCACTTACTATCGTCCCACCACTTGATACGGATACTGTAATATTATCTATTCCCTGACAAGTTGATGCTGTGTATATTGCGCTTGCTGTTCCGGTAGTGGTTGTAACTGAAGCATTATCAAAAGAAGCAGTTAGATTCCCTGTGCATGTTGAAGAGAAACTGACAGCTGTAGACGTGGTAACCAGATTGCCGTTAGTGTCTACCAGGTTAACAGATACTAAGGTGGAGCCACCAGAAGATAAAGAACTGGTTGATATGTTTGCCGCACCTTCTGTAAAACCAGTACCTGTTCCGGTGCCAATTCTGACAGTTGTAGAGCCAGTGCTTGTGCTTGAAATAGTAATACCGGCAAGTGCTGTTACTGCTGTTCCGTCAAGAGTAGCAGAGACAATAATATTGTCAGTTCCCTGGCAGGCAATATCAGTATATGTAGCAGATGCAATACCTGTTGTTGTAGTGACAGAAGTATTATTGAAGCTTGCTAAAGAAGAGTTTGCACATGTTGATGTAAAAGTTACGGTATTTGATGCTGTAACCAGGTTGCCACTACTATCAACTAAATATGCACTGATTAGGGTGCTTCCACCTGTTGAGATTGTCGAGCTGACAATTTCAAGTGCGCCTTCCTGAAAAGAAGTTCCTACTCCAGCACCAAGTCTGGTGCTTGCAGTGGTGCCAGTACCAGTGGTGCCAGTGGTGCCAGTGGTTGCTGGAGAAACAAATGGAGCAGTATTATCTGAGCTACAAGCAGTTAATATCATAACTATGGTAATTAACGTTAGAACGCAGTTTGTTATATGGGTTGAGTTAAGTGTCATCTCTGTAGCTCCTTGATTTATATTTTTAATAAATAATTTCTAATTATTAAAAGAATAAAAATATAAAAATATAATCATTATATAAACTATATTAAGTTTAATTTGTTTAAATATGTTTTAACTTTTTACGCTTGCCTATAGTGATAGTGATTCCTTCAGTATTTTAGGTGTAACAAATATTAAAAGCTCCTGCTTTTGTATTGATTCTAGAGAATGCCGGAAGAAGCTGCCTATGATAGGTAGATCGCCCAGTAAAGGCACTTTATCAAGTTCGTTACGTGTTTCAGTCTCATAAATACCGCCTAAGACAATGGTGTCTCCATTATTTACTAGCACTTGTGTAGTGACTTCGCGAGTATCAATGCTAGGAATGTTAGCAAATACCTGACCAACGGCATCTTTATTAACCTGCAGATCCATAATGATGCGGTCATCAGGTGTGATTTGAGGAGTAACTTTGATGCTGAGTACGGCTTTCTTAAACTCTACCTGGGTAGCTCCTGCAGATGTGGCTGACAGGTAAGGAATTTCAACACCCTGTTCTATAAATGCTTCATGACGGTCGGAAGTGACAACTCTTGGGCTTGAAATAATTTCTCCGTCATTTTCAGCTTCCAGAGCCGAAAGTTCAAGGTCAAGTAATGTGCCTCCGGTTAAAACTGCAAAGGCCACACTGCCAGAAGCACCAGTTACAGGCATGTTTACATTCAGACGGTCAGTTGAAGAAGTTATATCAACTGGGAACGGATTGCCGGTAGTGCCAAGGTTATCAAGTGCGCTTCCAATACTTATTGCGGTGCTGTTATATGTTCCTGAGGTTATATCAACTCCAGTAGCGCCATGTGATTGTACTTTATTGGCACCAAATCTAACCCCCATTTCTTTTTTGAAATCATCGGATGCAATAACAATACGTGATTCAATAAGAACCTGACGAATAGGAATATCAAGTTTATTAAGAATTCTTCTGACTTCAGAAATCACTTCATCTGTGTCTTTGATGATGAGGGTATTAGTGCGTTCATCAATGATGACGCTACCTCTGGATGAAAGAAGGGTAGCTGTTGCGCCTTCTTCTTCACCGCCGCCTTCAGCTTCAAACATTTTCTTGAGTTCAGACACTTTAGCAAAATTAATTGTAAAAAATGCTGTACGGATAGGTGAAAGTTCAACCACCTGTTGTTGAGCTTCAAGATCAAGTTTTTCCTGTGCTGCTATTTCTTCACTTGGTGCAATAAGTATTACATTGCCTGATTCGCGTTTGGACAGGCCTTTGGCTTTCAGGATGATAGCTAGAGCCTGATCCCAGGGTACATTTTTTAATCTTAGAGTCAGGTTGCCATCGACCGAATCACTAACGACAACATTGAGACCAGTGAAATCAGCAATTAACTGTAACACAGCACGTACCGGGATGTCCTGGAAGTTAAGAGATAAGCGCTCACCGGTATAGCCAAATTTTGATTTTTGTGCGGCTTCCAGGTCTTCTTTAGAGATAGGTATTAATTCAATAATGAATGTTCTATTAGTCTGGTAAGCCAGGTGTTCGAAATCACGAGTACTGGGCTCGATTTCAATACGAGTATTGCCATCACGGGTAAAGCTGTCGATTGCTTTAACTGGTGTGGCAAAATCAAGCACATCAAGTCGTTGATGAAGATCTTTTGGCAGGCTTGTGTTTACAAATGTAACAACAATTTTGCCGAATTCCTCTTTGATATCCATGGGTATGCTGGCATCAGTTAAGTCAATCATGACGCGGCCTTCAGATTTTTCACCGCGCCTGAAATCAATTTTTGAGATAGCTTTTTCGCTAGATGAAAAACGGGTCTGGTTGCCTGAAAAACTGGGGGATGATGCTGTATCTGTTGATTCACTATCTAGCGTAATTGTAACGCGATTGTTATTGGTGACAACATTGTATGGAACAGTTTGTGTTAGATTTAAAATAACACGGGTTTTATTTTTGGCGGTTACAGTGGTAACAGACTGAGCAATGCCAACGCCAATAGGTATTTTGCGTTTTTCAAGCTGGCTAATCGTATCATTAAAGTCAAAAGCGATTCTGGCTGGATTGTCAATCGTAAAGCTTAATGGCTTTTCGGCTGCATGAACAAAATCAATATTCAATTGAACACGGTTACCAGGCATGGAAGTAAAAGTTATGTCCTGGATTGCATTTGATTCTGCAAAAGTGTTTTGGCTTATGGATAAAAACAAAACAGGCGTTATTAAAAAAAGTTTAGATATTTTTTTAGCCATGGATTGCACCAGGTGATATTTCTTGTTCATGATGACTCCGTATGTGCTCAATCAGATCCAATGGCAAGGGATGCTTCACGTTCAATATATGCGCCCAGGCCATCAGGTATTATCTCAATTAGGTCTATTTGTTGTTCGGTTACTGATATAATCTGACCTTCATTTTGTCCGGCATAATTACCTGCCTGAACACGATGTACAACATTGTTAGGGTCTTTTATCAGTCCCCATACTTGCTGGTTCTGTTCGAGTATGCCAACCATGCGTAGCGTATCAAGTGGGAATGATTCGAGAAATTCCTTGGGTCTGCTATCGTTTGGTCTGATGCCAGATGTGTTTTGATTGTCACTTTTGTCTTCAAAAGCAGCTTCAAAGGGGTCTCTTAATTCGCCTGCAGAATAGGTGAAGTTCTGATAAGGCTTAAATTGCGGTAATGGCTGAACACTACCAACATGCTTGGACTTGGTTTCCTGGATAAAAGCTTCCAGGTCACTATTATCTCTTGAGCAACTGCTGGTTAAAATGGCTAACAAAAGTAATGAGGTTGTATTTAAAATATTCTTGTACAGTCTGTGTTGCATTTACACATCCTCTTGCTCATCTAGGTACTGGTAAGTTACCGCAGTAACTTCCATAACCAGTTTTACCCCGGATTTCTGATCTTTTGGATGCTGAATCGTAATGTTTCTCATGGTAACAATTCGAGGCAGGGCTGCAACACCACTAACAAATTTACCAAATTGGTGGAAACGGCCGGTAACACGTAGTTTAATCGGGAACTCAGCATAAAATTCTTTTGGTGACAGGCCTTCTGGTTTGAAATATTCAATTTCCAGGCCACTGGCAATACCAGTTTGTGAGATATCAGTCAGTAATGATTCAATTTCAGTTTTATTAGGTAATTGTCTTAGCAGTGCGCCAAAAGAACGTTTCATTTCGTCTAGTTGTTGAGAGTAGGCATCCAGATTTGCGGCTTTACTTTGTTTAAAGTCAAAAGTTTGCTTTAATGTGACTTCTTCTTCTTCAGCTTTTTTTAATGCTTCCAGTTGTTTCATAGTGTCATACCAGACGCCCGCTCCAGCTACAGCAATACATATCAGGGCAATAACTATAATTTTTACAATCATTGGCGCCGAACCGATTTTTTTCAAATCCTCGACGTCTAGCGAGCTTAAATCCAGATCATTCAGTTTTTCAATGGTGGCTTTGATGTCCATGGTTATAGTTCCTCTTCAGATTCGGCAGTTTTAGGAGAGGATTGAGAGGCAGTTAGTGTGAATTCACTACCACGTCCATCTTTACGCTTGCTTTCAATCACGGTCAGTCGAGGTTTTGTCATCCAGTCTGATCCATCAATATTACGCATATAAGCTGAAACTCGTCCATTGGATTCTGCAAGCCCAATGATGGTTAGAGAGTCACCTTCCTGCTTAATAGAGTTAAGGTGCAATCCCTCTGGGATGGTTCGAACCAGTTCATCAAATAGATGGACTATTTGTGGCCGTTTTTGTTGTAAAGACTGGATTATTTCCATACGAGATAATAGTTTTTGTTTAGTGTCTTCAAGACCTTTTATTTTTTCCAGTTGTTTATCTAGTTTCTGTATTTCAGTATTTAATATCTGATTTCTCTGATTTTGGTGCCCAATTAATCTTTCCATATTAAAATGGACAAGTCCTAAAACAGCTAGTGTAAAAGCGACTGAGATAACAGTTAATGATGTAAATTGCCGGGTTTGTTCCTTGCGGAGTTCTTCGCGCCAGGGCAGTAGATTAATATGTGTCGCCATTAACTGAAGCTCCTTAAGGCAAGTCCACAGGCAATCATCAATGCCGGGGCGTCATTACTTAAAGCCTGGGCATTTACTTTTCCAGAAAGCTCCATATTTGCAAAAGGGTTGGCAATAATCGTTTTTACGTCTAGTTGAGACTCAATGAGTTCATCTATGCCTGGAATAGATGAGCAGCCACCGGCAAGAGCAATCATGTTTACAGAGTGATGCTGGCCAGCAGTATAGAAAAACTGCAGGAATCGACTGACCTGTTGTGCCATGGTTTCCTTAAAAGGCTCAAGCACTTCGGGAATGTAGTTATCAGGCAGGCCACCTACCTTTTTTAGTCGACCTGCTTCCTCGTAGGCCAGGCCATAGCGGCGCATAATTTCTTCAGTTAACTGTTTACCACCAAATGCCTGTTCTCGTGTATATATAAGATTGCCGTCTTCTAATACATTCAGGCTGGTCATGGTAGCGCCAACATCCAGTACAGCGATGACAAAAGGCTGTCTTTCCTCTTCTTCCTCATCTTCATTTTTTGCAACTGGTGGGCTGTAGCCGGTATCGATCAGGTTTGTTGCGTTTTCAATGGTGTAGGCTTCCACATCGACAATCCTGGGAGTAAGTCCGGCTAATTCTGCCGCTGCGGTTCTTAATTCAACGTTTTCGCTCCTGGAAGCGGCAAGTAGTACATCTACTGTGTCTGGATTGCCTCTTGTTTCTCCAAGCACTTGAAAATCAAGATTAATTTCTTCTAGTGGGTATGGGATATACTGGTCAGCTTCCAGTTCAATTTGCATTTCCATATCACTGTCGTTCAGGCTGGCAGGCATGGTAATAACTTTGGTGATAACGGCTGAGCCAGCTACTGCAAGAGCTGCCAGTTTACATTTGCTGCCAGATCGTTTGAGGGCTTTGGTCAGCGTTTCTCCAACGGCTTCTACATCCTGAATATTTTTTTCAACAACAGCATTCGCCGGCAGTGGTTCAACTGCCAGGCTTTCAACTTTGTAGCCTTTGTCTGAATGTGACAGCTCAACCAGTTTGACGGATGTCGAACTGATGTCTATACCTAACATAGGTTTTTGTTTGGGTTTCATTTGAAACACCTGGGTTACCTCTTATTCCATAACATATAGGTAGTTATAGTTCTTTTATGCAGATTTGCATTAAATATTAGCTGCAAGTA
>JAOUQA010000109.1 GCA_029879605.1 Gammaproteobacteria bacterium | reverse complement strand
TTGATAAATACAGGCAGCTTGACAATACAGAAGATGAGCAGACATTGCTGCATTCTATGGATACAAAGCTGGATAAGGTTAATCAGTTGCTGGCAGATTATCGGCCAGAGATTACTAAGACTGGTGTAAGTGATCGGATGATGGCTGAATTATCTGTTTATGATGAATATTTTTTTAACGCACTTGATAAGCTAAAAAATTTCTGGATTATTGATTTTGAGTCAGTTGAAGCCGAGATGGAAGATGCACTGACTGATTCCAGGATGATTACAAAATTAGGACTTTACAGTCTGCCATTTTTTACATGTGTATCTGTATTTATGATCTGGATTCTCTATCGATCTTATAGTTATCTTAATATTGTTAATCGAAAAATGCATAAGAGTGAAGAGTTTATTGCTGAAATAATAAATAGCAATGCAGATGCGATTATCGCGATTAATCACAGGGGTGAGATTCAATTATTTAATCCTGAAGCTGAAAGAATGTTTGGTTATAAGCAGGATGAAGTGCTAGGTCAGGATGTTTCGATTATTGTTCCTGAGAATGAGCGTATGGATCATAAGCGTTACGTGGCAGAGTCTAAATTATATTCCAGCCGTATTATACATAATGTTCGTGATCTGTACGGGATGCGAAAAGATGGTTCAATATTTGCAATGGAGCTTAATGTTTCAAGGATGAAGCACCGTGATCAGGCACATTTTATCGGTGTATGTCGAGATATTACTGAGCGTAAGGGAATTGAAAAAAATAAAGAGCGCATACAGAGAGCGACTGAGCAGGCATTAAGGGATGCAGAAAAAGCCAGCCAGGCAAAAAGCCAGTTTCTTGCCAGTATGAGTCATGAGTTACGTACTCCGCTTAATTCCATTATAGGGTTCTCACAACTGTCACTATTAGAGCATAATGATAATGAAAACCTGACAAATGGTCAGAAAAAAAATATTAGTGAAATTGAAAAAGCCGGTTATCACCTGTTGACATTGATTAACCAGGTGCTGGATATGTCTAAAATTGAATCAGGCCAACTCGATTTTCAGCTTGAGCCTGTAAATATTGTTGAGATGCTGACTCAATGTGAGCAACTTATATATCCTCTCCTGGACAGGTACAGTGTTAGCTATAAATCTGATTATGAAAACTGTAAAGAAATAGTAATACAAACTGATCACACGAGACTTAAACAGATTTTGCTGAATTTACTGACTAATGCCTGTAAATATAATAAAGCAGGTGGCCTGGTTGAGACTAAATGTGAATTGCTTTCGGGTTTTGTTCGTATCAGTGTTATTGACACAGGTATTGGTATTAACCATTCAGAATTATCCGAGTTATTTGAGCCTTTTAATCGCCTGGGGGCAGAGTGTGGTTCGGTTGAAGGTACAGGTATAGGCCTGAATATTACTTTGAAACTGGTTGAATTATTAGGTGGTAACCTGGGCGTAGAGAGTGAGCCGGCTAAAGGAAGTCATTTCTGGGTCGATCTGCCACTTGAATATCAGTCTTGAAAAACATCTGCCTGGTATTTTATTTTAATATTGTTTTTAAAAAACATTCGCTGAAATATCCCGGTGATTTGACTTCAGGTTTCAGTATCAGTTTGTAATCTAAGTTTCAGGTTTTTCCACATGAAATAACTACTGGCAAAAAATAATGTCATTAAAAGAGCATAATTCCATTCAATAATATTCTGAGTCTGGTCACTTTTTAAGCCGGCATAGTTAATAATCACATGGACTATTCCCAGCAAAACTATTAGTGTGATGATCAGTAGCTGGTATGTCTGTACTTTTTTACCTGTGACTACTTCAGTACGGGTAAGTGAAAGACGTTTAAGTTGTTTAAGCATTAATAAGTGAGCCAAAGGTGTTAATGAAAAATACATAATGACACCATAGCGTCGCAGGAAACGATAGACATCGCCGGAAGAGCCAAGATAATCGATGTAGATGACCAGGAAGAGAGCACCGATAACTCCCAGCCAGTAAATGAGTCGGGCAGCATTGATAGTATTGTGATCCAGCTGGATCAGCCAGTGCTTCACAGTCCACCAGTACCAGAGTAGCAATACGGCATAAAACATCATCAGGGCACGAAACACAAACAGGGCATGTCCATGGCGTGCCGCACGGCTTATCGAGGTACAACCATCGATATAAGGTATGCACCAGGGTACATGGCCGGCACTGGCACTGATGATATAAGCCAGGTTGGCCGCCACGGGCGGTAGCAGGCAGACAAGCAGGGCAAGGGTGCGTGGTTGCATGGCTTAACTTTTTTCAGGTTGCTTATCTGTATATTACCAGTAATACAGTCAGCGTAATCAATGGGTGATGAATGCTGTTGGGAGAGTAGATCTTGTCATTATGGGTGTTTTTTGAACAAATAAGCATACTATTTAAGTTATTGATTAAAAAGTAAATATTGCCTATTATCCGATCTGCTCCACAATATGAGTAATTAACGGAGCGCTAACTTATCTTTACTTGAGCTAGCGCAAAGATAATAAGCACATTCTAATATATTAAATAACTTATGGTCTCATTCAAAAATTTTTGGGTGATTTTTAAATCCTTACCAATAGGAGAATTGCCATGATGAAAGCAGTGGTTGGTTTCATAACTGGTATTGTGTTTGTAGGTCTAGTTGGCTGGAATATGGCTGATGTAATGATGCTCCGTGAGGTCGCAAGCCCGTATAGTGTCGAAGAAACAGCAGCTCGAATTCAGCGTAATATTCAGTCTCTTTCAGCCAATGGCTGGACCTTATCGGGTTTAAGAAATCCTGCAAAAGCTGTGGCTAATTCAGGTAGTAATGTTCCTCCGGTGTTACTGATTGAGGCATGCAGTACTAAATATTCAGGTCCGATTTTGAAAGACGATGCCACACGTATACTTTCAATTCTTATGCCATGCACCATTACCGTTTATAAAAAAGACGATGGTAAAACCTATATCGGGTTAATGAATGCTGGCCTCATGGGCAAGATGTTCGGGGTGGGTGACATTATGGCCAAGGTCGCTAAAGACCAGGAAACCTTTGTCACATTTGATTCCAGCAAACCTGCACCACCACTTATTAAAGTTCGTCCAGGTGGCGGCGGTGCCGGTGGTAAAGATGCTGATGGTTGTTAAAAAGCGGATCAGATTTATAACCCAATTTATCTCCATGAGGAGGCAACATGTTTAAATTTAAATACAAAGGTGCCGAGCTGATTGTGGCCTTTGTCCTGAGCCTGGGTATGATCTGGCCTGCATATGCAACCAGTGATGCCAAAGCAGTCGATAAAGCTCCGGTAAAAACAAAGGGTAGCAGCGTCGACGTGTTTGATATTGCTACTGAGCAGGATAAAAAATCCACAGCAGATCATTCCAAGTTTAAAGAACTGCAGGTGGACTTCAAAGATGGTCCAGCCGTTACCAAAGCCTGTCTTGCATGTCATACCGAGGCATCCAAGCAGTTACATAAAACCAAGCACTGGAACTGGGATTACATTAACGCAGATACCAAGCAGCACCTTGGTAAGAAAAATGTAATCAATAACTTCTGTACTTCAGTACCATCAAATTACAAATTCTGTACTGCCTGTCATATTGGTTATGGCTGGGAAGATGAGAATTTTGATTTTACCGCTGAAGAAAAAGTGGACTGCCTGGTTTGTCATGATACAACCGCGAGTTATAAAAAACTTCCCGGTCTGGCTGGACATCCCAATTACAAAACTATGGAATGGCCTCCACATTCAGGTAAGTTCAGAGCACCTACGGATCTTAAACGTATTGCACAGAACGTGGGTAAAACCAGTCGTGCAACCTGTGGTGCCTGTCACTTCCGTGGTGGCGGTGGTGATGCAGTAAAACACGGTGACCTGGATAGTACGCTTACTAACCCAAGTCGTTATCTTGATGTTCACATGGATGCCAAGGGGCTGGATTTCTCCTGCGCCAAGTGTCATACCAGTGACAGTCATGAAGTAGCCGGTAGTCGTTATCAACCAACAGCGGTTGATGACAAGGGTACATTTATTCGCGGTAGTAAAGATGAGCGTAATGCTGCTACCTGTGTTGCCTGTCATGGCAATGTGCCTCACGATGGTGAATATGAGAAAATGAATTCTCACACCGACAAACTGGCCTGTCAGACCTGTCATATTCCTGCCTATGCCCGTGGTAATAAGCACACCAAGATGTCCTGGGACTGGTCAACACTGGGTGAAATGGATGAAAACGGCAAGCCCAAGAAAATCTTTGGCAGTGAAGGCAAGGTTCTTTATGACAGCAAGAAAGGTGACTTTACCTATGATCGTTATGTGATTCCCGAATACCAGTGGTTTAATGGTGAAGTTGAATTTACCCTGGCGGATACAAAGTTTGATCCCAGCCAGGTATTGAAGATCAACTCTTTCAAGGGAAATGCAGATGATGGTAAATCACGTATCTGGCCTACCAAGGTATTCCGCGGTAAGCAGATGTATGACAAGGGTAATAACACGCTGGTGGTTACCAGTCTGTCAGATGACAAGGAAACCGCATTGTGGAAAAACTTCGATATTAATAAAGCGGTTGAATACGGTATGAAATATGCCGGCCGTGATTTTAGTGGACAAGTTGGCTGGATTGAAACTGAAATGAGCTGGCCTATTACTCACATGGTTGCACCTAAAGAAGACGTTGTTGCCTGTCATCAATGTCACACTGAAAATGGTCGTCTTGCAGGTATCGATGGTATATATATGCCCGGTGCCAATAATACACCTTTACTGGATAAACTGGGTTTTGCACTTGCGTTGCTGACCTTAATCGGTGTGTTAATTCATGGTGCAATTCGTTACTTCATGCATAAGAGAGGAGGCTAGTACAATGGCTGAAAGAATCTATATCTTTAAACGTTTTGAACGTTTCTGGCACTGGTCTCAGGCTCTGCTTATCATCTTTCTACTGGTAACCGGTTTTGAGATTCATGGTACCTATAGTCTGTTTGGTTTTCATGCCGCAACAGAATTGCATACCACGGCAGCATGGACGCTGGTTGCGCTCTGGGTGTTTGCTATTTTCTGGCACTTCACCACCGGTGAGTGGAAGCAGTATATTCCAACCATGGAAAAAGTGGATGCCATGTTAAAGTTTTACCTGACTGGTATCTTTACTGATGCGCCCCATCCATTCAAACAGACTACAGTGCGTAAGCATAATCCATTACAACGCCTGGCTTACCTGTTTGTACTGGCAATTATAAATCCTTTAATCTGGACAACAGGCTGGTTTTACCTGTTTTACGATTCATGGGAAAGCTGGGGCTTCGGCTGGTTAAATCTCGAATGGGTTGCTTTCTTCCATGTTATTGCAGCCTTTATGATCCTGATATTCCTGATTGCTCATATTTACCTGGCAACAGCAGGACATACTGTATCAGCTCATATCAAGGCAATGATTACAGGATGGGAAGAGGTTGAAGATTAAGGCGAGTTATGGAAAACGCAATGATCAGGGATGATCGAGGTGATTGCCTTTAATAGTTAAGGGATTATAAAAAAATAACAGGGACGCAACCAACCACATATGGCAAGTATTGGGGGTTCTGGCAACGGGACTCCCTTTCTTGTATAAAGAACAATATATGAATGTATTGATTAAAGTTTTACTTATAATTTTTATTACTACTGGCTATGTCTATGCTGAAGGCATGGGTGATATTCCCCATGTGAATCAGAAGGCGGAAGACAGTTTTAAGTATGATTATACCTATGCTAACACTCATCGTGCTTATGCCATTGCGCCGGGTGGAGCATGGTCATGGCGGGCTGATGCGGCGACAAAAGAACAGGCTCAACAGCAGGCACTGGAAGCCTGTGAGAAATACAGTGAGTTCCCGTGTGTTTTATATGCCGTGAATAAAGAAATTGTATTTGATAGCCAGCAATGGTTCACTTTGTGGGGGCCATATAAAAACAGGCAACAGGCAGCCACAGCAGAAACCGGCAATAAACCCGGGCAGCGATTTCCGAACCTGGTATTTACTGATCCGGCAGGTATTAAAAAAACCATATCAGATATGAAAGGCAAGGTGGTGTTTGTTCATTTATGGGGATGCTGGTGTCCACCCTGTCGCGTTGAATTCGTAACACTGATAGATATGTATCGTATTTTGCAGGATACCCTGGGTGACCAGGTTGAGTTTGTTGTGCTGCAATTAAGAGAACCTATATCACAGGCCAGGGCATGGGCAAAGAAAAATGGACTGGATACCTTGCCTTTATCTGATTCGGGAGTGGCAAATCCAGAAGACAAGTTCCTGACTACTAAAAGTGGCGAAAAAATACCGGACAGGCAACTGGCGCATGTGTTTCCTTCAAGTTATGTTATCGATAAGCACGGTATAGTTATATTCTCGCATATGGGTTCAGTTGAAGACTGGTCCGAGTATGTGGGGTTCTTTAAGGATGCAGTTAAAAACTCCGGCAAGTGAAGAAGTATTGGCCTGGCTATTCAATCAGGTCTATTTTATTGCATTAATAAAATCAAAATCTCTCTGGCTTATACCCGAGGTTTCATGTGTTGTTAAATCAATAACAACCTTGTTATAACAGTTATACAGTTCCGGGTGATGATTGTGTTTTTCAGCGATGTCAGCGAGCTGGTTCATAAATGCAAATGCTTCAGTAAAACTTGCAAAAGTATATTCACGGTGTAGCTTTCCTTCGATTACAGACCATGATGAGTTTGATGCAAGGAAATCCTGTATTTGTTCATTGCTAGCTTTTGTAATCATAGTTGCACCGGGTTGAGTTAATAGATGCTGATTATTATGAGGTGTTACTTGTTGTCTATAAACGGATTATTTACAGGGGATAGAAAAATCAACATGATAATGTTCGTCATGCCTGACCCAGGATCGTTTGGTCGAAAACTGAATATTCTTTTTTA
>JAOUQA010000108.1 GCA_029879605.1 Gammaproteobacteria bacterium | reverse complement strand
CTAGCCGGTGTTAAACAGCTGGAAAATCTTACCAGCGGTCGTTTTCGTTTACAGATTGAAGATGGTCAGTCAATGGCAGAACTCATTGCCAGTGCTGCAGTAACACAGGACTGGGGACTACAGGAATTGATACCCGAACAGCAGACGCTGGAACAGATTTTTGTTGAACTGACATCCGGCGAGATTGCAGAGGAGCAGGTAGCATGATCTGGTCTATTGCATTACGGGAATTACGCAGTTTATTTTTATCCCCACTGGCCTGGTGCATTCTTGCTGTATTGCAATTTATTTTATACCTGGTTTTTGCCAGCAACATAGAAACATTTTTCAAACTACAACCCCAGCTGGCGGTTATCCAGGGCGCACCCGGTGCAACTGACCTGATTGTTGCACCCCTGTTTGAGTTCGCAAGAATCTTACTACTAATGATCTGCCCGCTGTTAACAATGCGACTTATTTCTGAAGAGCGACGCAATGGCACACTGAACCTGCTGTTATCTTCTCCTGTTTCAATGACTGAAATCATACTTGGAAAATACCTTGGTATTGTTATTTTTCTAATTATCCTGGTATTACAAATCAGCCTGATGCCTTTATCACTACTCATGGGCACCAGCATTGATATGGGCAAACTGTTTGCCGGCATGATGGGCCAGGTATTACTACTGGCATCATTTGCAGCAGCCGGACTGTATTTTTCTTCGCTGACAAACAACCCTGTGATTGCCGCCATTACTACCTTCGCACTGTTGATTTTTCTTTTTATTATCGACTCTGTTACTGGCACAAACTTAAATGCCGGGGAAAGTAAAAGCGAATTCTTCAGTTACATATCACTAATCAAACATAGCACACCCATGCTACGCGGAATTGTAAACAGTACTGACCTTGTTTTTTTTATATTGTTTATTGTTAGCTTTATCTCGCTAAGCATTCGACAGCTGGACAGCCAGAGGTTACAAAAATAAGATGGAAGTGACTGCCAAATCTCGCCTGCAGCTGCGCATACAGTTTGTATTATTTGCTGTTTTATTTATTACCTGTATTGGTTTACTGGCCTGGCTGAGCACACAATATTCTTTTCGTAGCGACTGGACTGCAGGCAACCGCAATTCATTATCCGATGACACTATTATGCTGCTACAGAAACTTGAGCAGCCTGTCCAGATACGCACTTACCAGCCCAACGACCCAACTACACAACAGGCGGTTAATGAAATTCTTGCCCGCTACCAGAGCCATAACCCGAACATACAATTTAAAATTATTAATCCTGATCTTGAAATCGACCTGGCAAAAGCTGATGAAATTAGTGTCTACGGACAAACTGTCATTAATTACCAGAACAAAAAAGAACTACTCGACTCACTCAATGAACAGGATATTACCAATGCCCTGATTCGACTTAGTCGAAATACTCAATCAGTTATTACTTTTATCCAGGGGCATAGCGAACGAGATCCTGATGCAACCAGCAATACGGGCTACAGCACTTTAAAAAAACTCCTTGCTGACAAAGGTTTTAGCATAGAAACAGTTAACCTGCTTGAATCGCCTTTAAGCAAGGATATAAAAATTCTTGTCATCGCCGCACCTAACCACAAACTTCTTGACGGGGAAGTCGATCAAATCATCAATTATATAAATGATGGCGGCAATCTTTTGTGGTTACAGGATCCTGGTGATTTACAAAACCTGGGACCACTTGCAGCCCTGTTGCAAATTACTTTTTCGAATGGCGTACTAGTAGACAACAATGAGTCTTTACGTGAAACATTACGCATTCAACATCCGGCTATTATTCCTGTCATTAGTTACGGCCAGCATAAAATTACTGAAGAAATACGTTACAACACACTTTTTCCGATTAGTAGCGCCATCAAGTTTAAAGACGACAGCAGCTGGAACACAACGCCTTTGCTGATTACCTTACCTGGCAGCTGGACTGAAACTAGCGGCTTTAGCCTGGATGTAGCATTTAATCCAGACAAGGGGGACATACAGGGACCACACACACCCGGCGTTGCCCTGGAAAAAGAACTTGACAATGATCAACAACAACGTATCGTTGTTATCGGTGACAGTGACTTTCTTGCCAACACCTATATTGGTGCAGGTGCCAATCTCTCCTTTACCCTGAATACACTCAACTGGCTAAATACAGATGACAGGCTTATGGATATTAATCCGGTCAGCGCGCCAGATTTAACACTTGAACTTAGCAAACTTGAAACCGCAGCAATCGGTTTTGGCTTTATGCTTATTTTACCCATCATTTTTATTAGTACTGGAATTTTTATCTGGCTTAAACGTCGCAATCGCTAATGAACACACGCATATTACTCAATATCTTTCTTCTCGTACTTATGCTTACACTGGCAGGTGTAGCTATCTGGCATAACGACGACAGCAGTTATCTTAAACTTAAGCTGACAAGCCTTACACGTAGTGATATCAATAAAATCACCATCACAAGAAATAATGGCGATATTATCCTGGCAAAAACCAGTTCAGGCTGGATGATGTTAAGCCCGTACACTACCACAGCCAACGATTTTAGAGTTAACCAGTTACTAAACCTGACCCAGACAATTGCAGAAAACAGTTATGATATAACTGATCTTGAGCTTAGCCAATTTAATCTCGAGCCATCTGATACAAAAATAATTTTCAACAATACACTACTCGAATTCGGTAAATCAAACCCGGTTAACTTACTGCGCTATATAAAAATCGATAACCGTTTATACCTGGCCAAAGAAAATGTATATCCTTTATTACGCTCACAACCGTCCAGTTTTGTTTCATTGAATCTATTACCTGATGTCACATCTATAAAATCCATACAACTACCTGACTTTCATTTAACAAATGAATCCGGCAAGCAATGGGTAATGTCGCCGCAACAGGACTTCAATCAGGATCAACTACAAAATTTTCTACAAAACTGGAAATCAGCATCAGCTTTTGCTGTACACGCCTACATGGAAAGAAAGCAACTTGGTGAAATCAGGATCCAGACTAACAATAGCGCAATTAAATTCGAGATCACTGATAATGATCCATGGCTTATCCTGGCACGTAAAGACACCAACCTGGAATATCATTTTGACAAATCCCAGGTAGACAGGCTACTCAAAATCACTGACGATACTGACCCACAATTATCAAGCAAATAAATGCCTGAACTCCCTGAAGTAGAAACATCTCGTCGAGGCATAGAACCACATATTCTAAGCCAGACTATAACAGATGCTATTATTCGGCAAAAAAAATTACGCTGGCCTATCCCTTTATCTCTAAAAAATAACCTGCCGGGAAATCAAATTACTTCAGTAGCACGTCGTGGAAAATATCTGTTACTGAATACAAACACGGGAACCGTTATTATTCACCTCGGCATGTCAGGCAGCCTGCACATTATCAATAATCAAACACCTGCAGAAAAACACGATCACTTTGAAATCATTTTCGCAAATGGAAAATCATTACGCTTACGCGACCCCAGACGCTTTGGCGCAGTACTATGGACCCGCAAAAATCCTTTAACCCATAAACTGATTGAAAAACTCGGACCCGAACCACTCGATACTCAGTTTAATACTGATTATTTATACCAGTCGTCGCGCAACAAAAAAACATCTATCAAAACATTTATCATGAATAGCCATATTGTAGTCGGCGTTGGTAACATCTATGCTAATGAGGCTTTGTTTCTGGCTGGAATTCATCCCAAACGACTCGCAGGTCGCATTTCACAGGCACGCTACGAGTTACTGGTTAATGCCATTAAATCAGTTTTAACTAGCGCCATTCAACAAGGCGGCACCAGTTTACGTGATTTCACTAACCAGGATGGCAAGCCCGGCTATTTCAAACAACATCTAAATGTTTACGGCAAAGCCGATTTACCCTGCTCTCATTGTGGTCAGAAAATCAAACAGATACGCCAACAACAACGAAGCACTTATTACTGCAGTCACTGCCAGTCATAACATCTTAACTTTTTTACTCTGGTCATTAGCTTGAATTCATGTGACCATCTGGATTATATTAATAGTCACACCATATAATTTTTACTTATGAACAAACCCAATAAAAATAACCAGTTAACAACAAGCAATATTATTGCAGCCATACTGTTTGCATTGTTACTCATTGGACTGATTTTATTTGCGACTTACTACAATCCTGATGACCAGTATTCCAGCAGTTTTTTTGATAATATTTCTGATTTCATGAAATAGTAGAACCAATGACTTCCATCAAGGTCATTCAACAGGACATCACTACACTTAACATTGATGCCATAGTCAATGCGGCCAATCAGTCGCTACTTGGTGGAGGCGGTGTCGATGGTGCTATACATAAAGCTGCAGGACCTGAACTACTTATAGAATGTAAAACATTAAATGGTTGTGCCACAGGTGATGCAAAAATAACCCGTGCTTATAAACTACCTTCCAGGTACATTATTCATACTGTTGGCCCCATCTGGCAAGGCGGCAACCACAATGAAGCCAGTCTATTAGCCAGCTGCTATACCCGTTGCCTGACAATTGCCCAACAACATCATTTAAAAGCAATTGCATTTCCGGCGATCAGCTGCGGTGTTTACTCATATCCAGCAACAACCGCTGCTGACATTGCTGTTAAATCTATCAAATTATTTTTATCTCACCATCAACTACCCGAAACTATTTACCTGGTAGCATTTGATAGCAACATGCAAGGCGTTTTACAAACCGCACTTGATAACTATAAATAACTGCATTTGTTACGCACACAAAAAAGCCCGAACGAATCTCGCCCGGGCTTTAACATTTGCTTCAATTTTAAAATTAAAGCTTATCAGCTTCTGATGCCAGGTATTCAGCTACACCATCAGGCGTTGCAGTCATACCTTTATCACCCTGGTTCCATCCAGCTGGACAAACTTCACCATGCTCTTCATGGAACTGTAACGCATCGACCATACGAATCATTTCATCAACATTACGCCCTAATGGCAAATCATTAACCACCTGGTGACGAACCATGCCTTCTTTATCGATTAAGAATGAACCACGGAAAGCTACCGCACCATCCGGTGTTTCTACATCATATGCTTTACAGACTCCATGTGTCATATCTGCTACCAGTGTATAACCTACCTGGCCAATACCACCTTGATTAACCGGCGTATTACGCCATGCATTATGAGTAAAATGCGAATCTATTGATACGCCAATAACTTCTACATTACGCTTTTTGAAATCTTCAAGACGATGATCAAAAGCAATCAATTCAGATGGACATACAAAAGTAAAATCCAGTGGATAAAAGAAAACAACAGCATATTTACCTTTAGTTGCTTCTTTAAAATTATAACTATCAACAATCTCACCGTTACCTAGAACGGCAGCGGTAGTAAAATCCGGTGCTTCACGACCTACTAATACACCCATGACAGGCTCCTTTCATATTTTATAGAGGGGGAAAATAAGACTGCTATTCTATGCTTCCCCAGCATATGCTTCAACAGAATGGTTAAAATAAGGGCTTTCAACGATAATTCAACCCCTTAACAGTAAAATGACTATTATTCATACAGATTTTTTTAATCAGGATCCATGTGCAGTTGCCAGGAAACTACTGGGCAAGGTTATTCGCAGGAAATACCACCAGCAATGGCTATCTGCTCGTATCATTGAAACTGAAGCCTATTATCTCAATGATAAAGGCAGTCATGCCTCCCTGGGCTTTACCGAAAAACGCAAGGCGCTGTTCATGCCGGCAGGCACCATTTATATGTATTATGCCCGCGGCAAAGATTCGTTGAATATCAGTTGTGCAGGCCAGGGCAACGCCGTATTAATCAAGTCAGCACACCCCTACCTCGATGCTATCTCAGGCAACAACACATTGAAAACCATGCAAAAGCTCAATCCATCTGCCTCCGGTGATTTTCGTACTATCAATAAGCTATGCAATGGCCAGACCTTGTTATGCCAGTCACTTAATATCAAAGTCTGCGACTGGGATCAGCAGCAATTTCATCCACAATCCTTTTATTTTGAGGATATCGATTACCACCCTGAGCAGATTATTCAGACTACACGGCTGGGAATCCCACAAGGCAGAGATGAAAACTTACCTTATCGCTTTATAGATTACGCCTATGCCGGCCAGTGCACCCAAAACCCCTTAACCCGGCGAAACAGCCAGGCAGGACTGAATTACCAGTTACTCACACCAGCTGACCAGATTGACTAACTTAAGCAACACACCTGAACAAAACATTTATTTTTCAGTGGATATAAAAACGCCTGCAGATGCAGGCGTTAACTAAATGAACAACATCCCCAGTTCATTCTATAGCGAAGAGAAGAAATCTATTGATACTTAATCAATACATCCCACAGGATGGGGTAATCCTGCTATACGTGCGCCCTGTTTTGCAGGCCCCTCCGGAAACAACTGATACAAATAATCTTTATTACTCTTTTCATCACTCATAGTTTCCTGCATATGCCGGATCATTAATTTAATCATCGGTGAAATCAGGTACTCATTATAAAAACCACGTATAAAATTAATTACTTCCCAGTGATCATCAGTCAGTGCGATACCTTCTTTGCCGGCCAGAAATTCTGCCATTGCTTCCGACCATGCATATCGCTCAATTAGATTACCCTGTTTTGTCAGATGATAAACCTGACCTTCAAACTCAAACTCATAACGCCCCTGTTGCCTGCCCTGCATAGTTTCTGATTTATCTCTTACCACCATAGGGCGATAATTATTTAACAGGGCTTCTCTGTGTGGACACGGCAAACCGGCGATTTTAGTACTCTGGGATAATATCCCCTGTGGAAATAAAGAACTTAGAAAATCCTCATCGGCAAAATTCCGCCCCAGTTTGCAACGAACTTCCTTTAAAAACAGCTTCATTATGGGAGCG
>JAOUQA010000107.1 GCA_029879605.1 Gammaproteobacteria bacterium | reverse complement strand
TGAAAAAACATGATTATCCTGAATATGATGAGCATTGTAAACAGCATGATGAAATGAAGCAAAAGATTGATGAGTTTATTGAGCAATTTGACAATGAAGATGTGGCTGTATCAAAAAGTGCATTGCATTACCTGGAAAACTGGCTCAGTAATCATATATGCATAACAGACAAGAAATATACTGACTTTCTTACTTCAAAAGGAGAGAGTTAAAGTTTGGGATGCTGGTATTAATAAATTAGAATGGCTATTTTAAAAACTTATCTGCATTCTATAATTTCATATTTTGAGGAAATGTATGAGTATACTGAATAGTGCTGTATCAGGCAGGGGATTTAATACGCTGGTTTTCTGCCTTTATATGTTGAGTATTCCTGTAAATGCTTCTTCCGCAGAATATAAAGTAAGCATGCAAGGCTGGGAATTTGATCCGGCCAGCTTGATGATTAAGACTGGTGATACCGTGATCTGGATTAATAATGATGATACACGGCATAAGCTTTCATTTGAAGATAGCTCACTGGGTGGTCCTACACGTGAAAACGCTCATAAATTTAATATTGGCGAAAACTTTTCTTTTAGATTCACTAAGGTAGGAGAATTTAAATATACCTGTATTACTCATGAGGGTCAGGATATGTCAGGAATTGTCATCGTCAAAGATTAGTAAGTTAACTCATTAGTTCAGTATTATATTATCAATATATTTATCTTTAACAAACCGAATAGTTTTAATCATTATTCCTGATTAAACCTGTATTGTTTTTAAATTCAATTATTTGTACCTCGGCTATAGATCTCTTATATTTATCCTGTAATTTTGACGTAGATCAAATCAAACAGGTCACCGCTTATAATCTTGATGTAGGTCAAGTCTTGCCTTTGCTTATGTGCGTATAAAAACGATTAATTGATTTATTAAAAAATTCTACAAATTTTATCTAAAAACTTAAAAAATCACAAAAAAAATAATAAATCTTAAAAAAGTTTAACAAGTCCAGAAAATTTATAAAGGCCGATTATCTTGATGTATTTGACATGACTGAATCACGTAACGACGAAGAATCAACAGCAAAAAAGCATCATAACTATGGGATTCAGACGCCTGGAACCAAAGGTATTGCTGGTACAAAACGTTATGCAATGGCAATTGATCTTAGGAAATGTATTGGCTGCATGTCCTGTGTGGTTGCCTGTAAATCAGAATTCGGTACCCCGTTAGGTGTCTGGAGAACATGGGTTAAAGTGGCCGATAAAGGTCATTACCCGAATACTCAGCGTGTTTTTATGCCGCGTTTATGTAATCACTGTGATTACCCAATCTGTGTTCGTAACTGCCCAACCCAGGCAACATTCAAACATAAAGATGGTTTTGTCTTGCAGCGTTACAACCGGTGTATTGGTTGTCGAACCTGTGTTGTTGCCTGTCCTTATAATGCGCGTCATTTAGTTCCTGCAAAGCGTACTGATAAAAATTTGCCGCATTCAGTAGTTGATAAATGTACTTTTTGTATTCACCGGGTTAAACGAGGAATGTTACCAGCCTGTGTTCAGGCCTGTGTCGGTGGTGCTCGGATTTTTGGTGATTTAAATGATCCAGATAGTGAAGTTGCCAAACTGGTTTCAAAAGAACCAGTTACTGTTTTAAAACCGGAACTGGGTACCAGTCCTTCAGTTTTCTATATTGGAGGTGACTGGGAAATTATGGATGAACCACATAGTTATGAAAATAGAACATCTCAACTTAAGGAGGAGTTTAATGACTTTAAACGTAATCATGAAGGTGATGCATTCGGGGATATTGTAGAAGGTGAGTCTACCATGTATCACGTGAGTAAAAATATGAAAGACTTTATTGCCTCGATTCCACATAAGGCTAGTGATGTGATTGATGCATTCAAGAGGCTTCTTTTTAAGTAGATATGACTGGCAATGAATGAAAGTGTAATTACTTATAATGTTTTTCACCATGTGGCGTGGGGGACACCGATTTCTATTTATTTCTGGCTTGTGGGTGCTAGCGCGGGTTCCTTTGTCATATCAAGTTTTGGTTGGGTATTTGGTATTAAACGATACAAGCCACTGGCGTTGACTGCGTCCTTGCAGGCCATTATTTTATTGATGATTGTTCCTGTTCTGTTGATCTGGGATCTGGGTAAGCCGGTGCGATTTATTTATCTTATGTTGCCGGGTTACTGGCATAGTACAGGTCCCATGGCCTGGGGATCTCTACTGATTTTTTCCTACCCGGTTTCGATGATTGTCTACACCTATTTTGTTCTGAAGAATAATTTATTCTGGGCCAAGGCTTTTGGTATTGTCGCAATCGTACTGGCTCTATCAACACACTGGTATACCGGAGTAGTGATGGAGCTTAATCCAGGGCGTTACATGAACCATACAGCGCTCGCACCGATACTTTTTCTTACAGGTGCGTTTATTTCAGGTATCGGGTTGCTGATTTTGATTCTCTGGGTTCAAAACATGATTGTTGATGTTAAAAAGCGAATCGAGTGGCCATTAATTGAAGAAATGGCGCAATACATGATGTATGGCATCGTCTTTGACTGCTTTCTGTTGTTCCTTGAGTTTATGCAAACCTTATATGGAAATCGCAGTGAAATGATAAGTCATGAATTGCTGCTGGGTGTATTCAGATTTCCTTATCTCTGGCTGGAAATTATTCTGGGTTTGCTCATACCGCTGTTTATTCTTGTTTCGCCACTAAAAAAACAGAAATACGGTGTGATACTGGCTTCTTTTCTCGTTGCCATAGGTGTTTATGGTATGCGTGTCTGGTGGGTAATGGGTGGTCAGTATATGCAGACTTTCTATTGAGGTAACAGGAACAATGACTGATTTTGACAGACGTGAGTTCATGAAGTTGAGTGCAGCAGCGGCAGTAGCTGCTAGCTGCCCCGGGCTTGTTACCGCTATGGAGCTTGAACTTGGCGGTAAAGATTTTCACCAGATAAGAACATTTCATGCACGTGATAGAAAACCTTACTTATGTACTATGTGTCCCTATTTCGATGGTGGCTTTACGTATGCGGAAGGCGGAGAGGTTCTTAAAGCAGAAGGTAATCCACATCATATAGCTTCAAGAGGTAAGTTCTGCGCTAAAGGCCTGGCTTCTTTTTTTGGCGCTTCTGATCCTGACAGAATACTAACTCCATTGAAACGGGTGGGTGCTCGTGGTGATGGTCAGTGGCAGCAAATTAGCTGGGATGAAGCAATTGCCGAAGTTGCTGGCAGGGTACAGGCAGCAATGGATAATTCTGGTAGAGATAGTGTTTATCTTAATGAAGGTGCATTCAAGGATGGCGGTAGTGTTCGGTTTATGGATACCATCGGTTCTCGTTCGGTCATTCGTAGTCGATTCCCTTCGATTAGTAATGCTGCCAAGCAGGCTGCACTTGAGAAAATACTGGGCGTGGATTTTACCTATCCTGATCTTGAACATACAAAATATGTATTAAATTTCGGCGCCAATATTATGGAAACTGCATTGCCTCTGGCGCAGCGGTTAACGGATGGTATTGTTAATAACAGATTAAAACTGGTTACATTTGATGTGCGATTATCCAATACTGCTGGCCGAAGTGATGAATGGATTCCGGTATTTCCAGGGAGTGACGGTATTGTTGCCCTGGCTATGGCCAATGTGATTATGCAAAATGGCCTGGCAGATACAAAATTTATTAATCGATGGACTAACTATTCAAGTAACAAACTGGCCAGGCATCTATCGAAGTTTACGCCTGTTATGGCTGAGCAGGCCAGTGGTGTAATGGCTGCAGATATTCAAAGAATCGCAATTGAATTTGCTAAAACAAAACCGGCAACTGTATTTAGTCAAAATGGAGTTAGTTACCATCAGGGGGGAATTGATGGTGAGGCTGCCTGTTTATTGCTTTCGATTATTACTGGAAATATTGATAATGAAGGCGGGCATTGTTTACCCAGGCGCTTTGATATTGCCGCTTTACAGCCGAGACCCAAAAAAACAGGCAGTGCAGCAAGACAGTTAAATCATACCTTCCCGTTTGAAGTGAAAGATGGCAAGCACAAGGTGCAGGTGTTGTTTAATCATATGAGTAATCCAGCTTATTCATCTCCGGCATCCAGTGTCTGGCGTGAAGTTTTGAAAGATGAACAACTGGTTCCTTACATCGTTGATTTTACACCCTTCATGAGTGAAACCAGTGAACTGGCCGATATTATTCTGCCGGATGTTGTTGGTATAGAGCGTGATGATGTAGCCAGTAGCCCAACTGCTTTATTACCATGGGCAACAATGACTGTGCCCGGTGTCAAGGTGCGTGGTCAGGCGCAGGATGTGCGTATGACATTTAAGCATATTGTTGAAGCCATTGATGCTGATGGCAAACGTGGAATGAAAAAGTATTGGGCATTCACTAGTGCGAAAGACTGGGTTAAGCAGGAAGTTGAAGGCACAAAAGGACTGGAGCAAAGTTATAAAAAATTAAAATCTAAAGGTGTCTTTCCGAATTACGGTAAAATTGACCCGGATACACGACAAATTATTGATGAAGGTAAGCCTGTAAAAGGAGAGTATGCTACTTTCAAAAAATCTGGCTTTGCTACAGCTTCCGGTAAGATTGAGATTCTACCACCAGCCTGGACGATAAATCCTCGTCATGCAGCTATTAAGCCCGATGAATTTGTTTTAAGTACTTTCAAGGTTGCATATCAAACACTTTCATTAACTTCAAATCTTAAATACCTCGCTGAGTTGTGGCATGCCAATCCTCTATGGATTAATAAGCAAACCGCAAGACGGCTTGGTATTCGTGATGGTGAACTGGTTAGAGTTATTAGCGATGTCGGTTATATGGTGACAAAGGCGTGGCTAACTCAGGGAATTCATCCCCAGGTGCTGGGTATTTCAACTTCGGTTGGACGAACTTCTTATGGTCGTGTAGCCCAGGCTGATCCTGAAATGCGATCAAGCTTCCCGCAGCAGGGGCAGCAGGAAGATGAAGATATTAATCATAATTTATGGTGGCGAGATAGCGGTACGAATCCTAATGACATTATTCCAGTATCAATTGATCCTGCCAGTGGTGTGCAGGCATGGAATGATACAGTAGTAACTATTGCGCCCGCAGAGGCTGATGATACTTATGGTGATATCAAGGTTGATAACGCTAAACATTTTGCCATTTATAAAAAAATGATGGGGCTCGCATAATGGTTATGCAGAATCAGGGCAGCTTAATATTGGAGGAATGCTAGTTTGAAATTCCTTAAATCCAGAACTGGGATTATTGTCAGTATTGGCCTGGCTCTGGCTCTTATTTTTATTATTGTATTTTTAAACTGGAGTAGCAGTCGTTTTACTCGGATCAGTGTTTGTCAAACCTGTCATGAAATATTTGTTGACTATGCTGAGTATGAACCTGTGGGTGAGGTGAGTGAATCAATAGAGGATTATAAGCCTGTAAAACTTTTTGAACCAGCAGCTTATGATGTTACTGTAGGTTGCGCTGAGTGTCATGCCTATCCTTATGAAGAGTATCGTGATTCAGCTCATTATGATAATGATCTTGATGTTCGTCCGGGTTGTGTAGGTTGTCATGTGCCACATAGTGTGAGAGAGATTCTTGCCTGGAAATTCTTTTATCTTAATCAGGGTTCTCTGGGTGAGAGTCCTTTTCATGCTATTTCAAATAGTTTGCGTGATATTCCAGAATGGGAAAAATTGCGTGTCAAGCTGGCGGGTCGAGTTCGCCAGCAAATGCTGGATAATGAAAGCGCCAAGTGCAAGGTATGTCATAAGACTGATAGCGAATGGTTTAATGGTATTGAAAGACATCAGATCATGTTAAAGGAAGGCGAAAAGACCTGTATTAATTGTCACTATAATCTTGTTCATGATGATGTTGACTGGGATGAGTCGTTTGAGAGCCTGCATCCTTGAATGGTTTGCTATCAACTAATGAGAGTGTATTTATTTGATTATGTAAATTTCTGATCCGGTTCTGGTCGCGATTAGCAGTCTGACTGTTTGGTATTTAACAATCAGTGTCGGTCTCAGGATATTTTATTTTGAAGTTGGAGTTAGAAAATGTAAGAAGTCGATATGGTGATTCAATTATGGTTTTATAAACCAGTGAATAAGGGGTTTTAGACATGAAGATAAAAGCAGGTATTTTATTGGTATCATTTACCGCCAGTTTTTTAATGGCAGGTACGGTAACGGCTGCAAAATTACAGCCAGTGCCTAAATTATCTAAGGCGCAAATGGAGAAGGCATCAGAAATTTATTTTGATCGATGTTCTGGTTGTCATGGTGTGTTAAGGGGTGGTGCTACAGGGCCAGATATAAGACCAGAAAAAACACGTAAAAAATCTTTGTCGAAACTTGAAAAGATTTTATATGATGGTACTGATGCTGGTATGCCTGGGTGGGGCAAAGAAGGCCTTATCAGTAAATCTGATATTAAACTTCTGGCAAAATATGTACAGATTGAAGCCCCAGTTCCACCAGCATGGGATATGAAGAAAACAATGGCATCCTGGAAAGTGCATGTTCCAGTAAGTAAGCGTCCTACTAAAGCACCGAGTACTAACTGGCAAAATTATTTTGGCGTTGTTCAGCGTGATGCCGGGTTAGTGACTATTGTTGATGGCGATAGCAAGGAAAAAATTGTTACCATACCATCAGGCTTTGCAACTCATATTTTGAGGGCATCTTCAACAGGGCGTTATCTATATGCGATTGGTCGTGATGGTAAGGCCAGCATGATGGATATGTGGGCTTCACCACCTAATCTTGTTGCTGAAGTTAGAACAGGAATTGATGCGCGCTCTATTGATACCAGTAAATATAAAGGATTTGAAGATAAATATGTAGTTGTTGGTAATTACTGGCCTTCTCATTATGTGATATTGAAAGGTGATACTCTGGAGCCAATCAAGATTGTTGGTA
>JAOUQA010000106.1 GCA_029879605.1 Gammaproteobacteria bacterium | reverse complement strand
GTTCAATACGGGTCATCAGGGGTTTGAATTTATTAATTGCATGGTTCAGTAACGGGTTATGGATATCATTCCAGTTCATTGATTCACAATTCAGGAATGCTTCAGCCTGTTCCGCCATGTCTGGCAATATGGGTTTAAGTAAGACCATGAGGGCTCGGAACATGTTGATGCCCTGGGTGCAGGTTTCCTGTACTTCCTGTTCACGGCCTTCTTCTTTAATGCGAACCCAGGGTTCCTGTTCATCAATATACTGGTTAGCACGGTCTGCCAGCGCCATGATTTTACGCACCGCATGGCTAAATTCTCGACGTTCATAATGCTCGGCAATATCATGACTGGCATCCACCAGTTCCTGGTATAAGGAGGGTGACGGTAATTCTGCTGATAATTTTCCAGCAAATTTTTTCTTAATAAAGCCCGCGCATCGACTGGCAATATTTACCACCTTGCCGACCAGGTCCGAGTTGACCCGTTGCTGGAAATCCTCAAGGTTCAGGTCGATATCATCGACACCGGAGGATAATTTGGCCGCATAGTAATATCGCAGGTATTCCGGTTTGAGATGGTTCAGGTAGGTCTCGGCCATGATGAAGGTGCCACGGGATTTTGACATTTTCTGTCCATCGACAGTGAGAAACCCATGACAGTAAACCGAGGACGGTGTCCTGAATCCTGCGCCATGTAGTACCGCGGGCCAGAACAGGGTATGGAAGCGGGCAATATCTTTACCAATAAAATGTACCACCTGGGTTTGTGAATCCGGACCCCAGTATTCTTCAAAATCCAGGCCTGTTTTATTACACAGGTTTTTGAAACTGGCCATGTAACCCATGGGTGCATCCATCCAGACATAGAAATATTTGCCCGGTGCATCGGGAATTTCAAATCCCCAGTAAGGGGCGTTACGGGAAATATCCCAGTCCTGTAAACCTTCTTCAAACCATTCTTTCTGCTTATTGGCGATCTCATTCTGGGTGTGGCCGGCATCCAGCCACTGGTGCAGAAAGTCCTGGAAATCACCCAGTTTAAAAAAGAACTGTTCCGAATCTTTTTCGATGGGGGTCGCCCCGGAAACAGCAGATTTGGGATTTTTCAATTCAGTGGGTGAATAGGTGGCACCGCAGGCTTCACAGTTATCGCCATATTGATCATCTGCGCCACATTTGGGACAGGTACCTTTGACGAAACGATCTGGCAGGAACATTTCAGCTTCCGGATCATAGGCCTGGCGCACGGTGCGTACATCGATGTGACCATCGGCTTTAAGCCGCTTGTATATAGTGCTGGCAATGTCCCGGTTTTCGTCAGAATGGGTGGTGTAATAATTATCAAAATCTACCAGGAAACCATCAAAATCACGTTTGTGTTCACCATGGGTTTTTTCTATCAATTGTTCTGGCTCAATACCTTCCTGGCGGGCACGCAGCATAATCGGTGTGCCATGAGCATCATCGGCGCAGACGTAATAGCATTCATGTCCCCGTAATTTCTGGAAACGCACCCAGATATCGGTCTGGATATATTCCACCAGGTGTCCAAGGTGGATAGGGCCATTGGCATAAGGCAGAGCACTGGTAACCAGTATTTTGCGAGCCGGGTGTTGGTCTTGTGTCATGGTGTTTGTTCGAGTGTTGTCGAGGGCGCCTAAAGTATCATTTTAATGGTGTTTTTTCATCTTTATGATTTGAAAAAAGGCTGATTTGTACCAGCTAAGAGTCATTTTTTGTTTCAAAGGCTTGAAAATAAAGCATTTGTCCCAGGCCAGGCGAGTTTTTAATTTTTAATGGCTTGAAAATAAAGCATTTGTCCCAGGCCAGGCGAGTTTTTAATTTTTAATGGCTTGAAAATAAAGCATTTGTCCCCACCTAGCGAGATCATAGGGTATATTGGCTAACAGCCAGACAAAATGTGGTTAAATATCACGCTGGCTAGTGTAGAATGCGCCCTCCATCATAAGGCTGCAGTTTGGGTCTAGTTTATACAGGTAATTGGAGTTAACACCATGAGCGTTTCACAGCAACAGGTTGAAGATGCGATTAAAAAATACATTGATCCTTATTTAGAAAAGGATTTAATGGCAGCGAATGCGATACAGAATATAGAAATTAATGGTGATCAGGTTTCTTTCAAGGTATTACTGGGTTTTCCAGCTGAAGGCCACAAAGCCAAGTTAACAGAAGAATTGAAAAAGCAGGTTGAAGCGATCGATGGTGTTTCAGCCGCAACAATTGAAGTGAGCTCGAAAATCATTGCTCATTCAGTTCAGTCCAGTCTTAAGCCGCTGGAAAATATTAAAAATATTATTGCTGTTGCCTCAGGCAAGGGTGGTGTGGGCAAATCAACGACTGCTGTTAACCTGGCCCTGGCATTACAGGCTGAAGGTGCCAATGTAGGTATCCTGGATGCGGATATTTATGGCCCAAGTGTTCCTCGTATGCTGGGTATTAGCTCCAAGCCTGAATCAGCTGATGGTAAATCCCTGGAGCCTCTGCAGGGTCATGGTCTGCAGGCGATGTCTATTGGTTTTATGATTGATGATGAAACACCGATGATCTGGCGTGGCCCCATGGTTACCCAGGCACTGGAACAGTTACTGTCTGATACTAACTGGAAAGACCTGGATTACCTGGTAATTGATTTACCACCCGGTACCGGTGATGTGCAGTTAACCCTGGCTCAGAAGGTACCTGTCAGTGGTGCAGTCATAGTAACAACGCCTCAGGATATTGCCCTGCTGGATGCGCGTAAGGGTCTGAAGATGTTCGAGAAAGTAGAAGTACCTGTGCTGGGTATTATCGAGAACATGAGTGTTCATATCTGTTCTGAGTGCGGCCATGCCGAGCCAATCTTTGGTCAGGGCGGTGGTGAGCGTATGTCAGAAGATTATGACGTGGACTTCCTGGGTGCATTGCCACTGGATATTTCGATTCGTACCAGCGGTGATGAAGGCACACCATCGGTTGCTGTGGACGCAAATGGCACGGTCGGAACGATTTATCGTGAAATTGCACGTCGAACCTCTGCCAAGCTGGCATTACAGGCGAAGGATTACAGTGCCAAGTTCCCGAATATTGTTATCCAGAACAATTAGCAAAGCCTGAATCACAAAAAGCTATTCTGTTCATGTTAGAATGCCGCCACTTGAGTAAAGTGGCGGCATTCTTCGTTATGCACAGGGTATAACCACGGTCAGGGGTGACAGTATGGATATGCTGAAATAAGTAATACCTGAGTTGTTATAAAGATTTGCTGGCGTGATGGTTTCAGATTGATAATGATCTGAAAGTGATAAAATATTTGGGGCAAAGATTGTTATGAGTATCAAGTCAGATAAGTGGATTCGTCGTATGGCCGAAAATGAAGGAATGATTGAGCCTTTTGAGCCTGGTCAGGTGCGTACTAACGGGAATAATGAACGTATGGTTTCCTACGGCACATCCAGTTACGGTTATGATGTTCGTTGTGCTAGCGAATTTAAAATTTTTACCAATATTAATTCAGCAATTGTTGACCCGAAAAATTTTGATGACAATAGTTTTGTTAATGTCGAATCTGATATCTGTATTATCCCACCCAATTCTTTTGCACTGGCACGAACAGTTGAATACTTTCGTATTCCACGGAGTGTTCTGACCATTTGCCTGGGTAAGTCTACTTATGCACGTTGTGGGATTATCGTTAATGTCACACCTCTTGAGCCAGAATGGGAAGGTCATGTCACACTGGAGTTTTCTAATACCACGCCATTGCCGGCAAAAATTTATGCTAATGAAGGTGTGGCGCAAATGTTATTTTTTGAATCAGATGAGGTTTGTGACACTTCTTATAAAGATCGTTCTGGTAAATACCAGGGACAAACGGGTGTTACCCTGCCTAAAACATAAAATTTGAAATCTGTCCTGTAAACAGGATTTGTCTGTGCTAGATACTAGTAACATCCAAATAAATAATTCCAGGTGTTGTTTTGATCGAGCTAGACAAAATTCTTGCTAAAAATAAAAAGCTGGGTAGCCTGCCTGATATTGTGCACCGTGTTTTTGAAGCGATGGATGACCCGGGTTCTACAGCGGCGCAAATTGGCAAGGTTATTAATGATGATCCGGCATTAACCGCCCGCCTGTTACGACTGGTAAACAGCCCTTTCTATGGTTTCCGCTCAAAGATAGATACTGTATTCAGAGCCATTGCACTGATTGGTCATAATGAACTGCGCAGCGTGGTTCTGGCAACGTCCGCTTTAAAAGTATTTACCGGCATTCCTTCTGACCTGGTGAATATGTCTCAGTTCTGGAAACGGAGTCTATATACCGCAGTAATTGCGCGGGTTCTTGCCGCTTATAAACGTGAAAAAGAAATAGAACGTTATTTTATTGCCGGTTTGTTACACGATATTGGTTCGTTGCTGCTTTATCTTGAATTGCCAGATGAAATGACCACGGCTTTGAGGCAGAGCCAGGCTGAAAAAATCCCTTTGTGGGATGCTGAAAAGTCAGTGCTGGGTTATGACCACGGTGAAGTCGGGGGTACTTTACTCAAAAGCTGGAATTTGCCACCCGTATTATGTGAGGCAGTGCATCATCATCTACACCCTGCAGAGGCGGAAGAGGAATACCAGGATGCTGCCCAGTTACTGCATCTTGCCTGGCAAATAGTCAGGCATCATGTTGAACGTGATCCCTTACTGGAAGAGGGGGCTGAAATCAGTGAAAGTATCTGGGAAAGAAATAATTTACGTTCTGATTTGTTGCAGCAGGTGCTGGAAAAAGCGCGACAGCAGTTTGATGCATCGCAGGATATATTCCTGACCTGAGAATTATTTCCAGGTATGCCTGAGAGAAATTACTGGCCAGCCAAAGTCCATGGCCAGTTGGTGGAGTTTTTCGTCAGGGTCAACAGCTACCGGGTGATCCACTTGTTTCAATAGTGGAATATCATTATGGGAGTCACTATAGAACCAGCTATTCACCAGGCTTTGGGAATTTTGTTGTAGCCAGGCATCAAGCCGTTTTACCTTACCGTCCTGAAAACAGGGAATACCATCTACTTTACCTGTATAACGACCATCGATTATTTCTGGTTCAGTTGCCAGCAGGTGTTCGATACCGAAAGCTTTGACGATCGGGCGAGTAACAAAACTGTTGGTTGCGGTAATTACCACTAATGTATCACCGGCTGTTTTATGTTTTTCGATGAGTTCAAAAGCAGCGGGTCCCATTAAAGGTCTGATTATTTCATCCAGGAACTGGTGCTGTAGTCGTGTTAAGACTTCGGGTTTATTTTCAGCTAATGGTTTTAAGGAAAAAGACAGAAATTCAAATATATCCAGTGTGCCCTGTTTGTATTCATCATAAAAACGCTGGTTTTCCTGTTCATAATAATCACGTTCTACCAGGCCTTTTTCAGCAAGAAAGCAGCCCCATAGATAATCGCTATCACCCGATAGTAAGGTGTTGTCCAGATCAAACAGTGCTAAGGCCATAAAATTTCTCTTGGATTAAACGAATTGCAATAAAAACGGTCTATAGTTAATGATACCAGCCTGATTATTTTTAGTCAGTCATTGCACGTTATTTAATTTTTTGGAAAAATGGCTCAAACACTAGAAACAGGGTTATATAAGTGATTGATTCAGATGGATTTCGCCCCAATGTAGGCATTATTTTAAGTAACCTGGAAGGCAAGGTCTTCTGGGCGCGCCGTTGTGGGCAGGATGCCTGGCAGTTCCCCCAGGGGGGGATTCAAGGTGATGAGACACCATCTGAGGCTATGTATCGAGAACTGTTTGAAGAGACGGGCCTGTTACCAGAGCATGTGGAATTAATTAGTAGTACCAGCGAATGGTTACGTTACCGTTTGCCTAAACGTATGATTCGGAAAAATACGGATCCAGTCTGTATTGGTCAGAAGCAGATCTGGTTCATCTTACGTATGCTGGGTAATGATGCGGATTTTAATTTAAACGCGATGGAAAACCCTGAATTTGATCACTGGTGCTGGGTTGATTACTGGCAGCCTATGGATGAAGTGGTGTTTTTTAAACGCAAGGTTTATCAAAAAGCCTTAGCTGAATTTGAGCATCTTGTTATATCTCAGGGAAAAACCAAGGAAAGAGGTAAGCTAGGTTAGTTCATACTGGTTTAACAATGACCAGAATAATCATAGCAATCAGTAGTAAAACTGGGAATTCATTAAACCAGCGATACCAGACATGACTGTGTTTATTTTGATCCAGCTTGAAGTCCTGTAGTAATTTCCAGCAGTAAACATGGTAGGCGATTAAAATAATGGCCAGGCCCAGCTTTATATTTAGCCAGAGGCTAGCTGCATAGGCCTGTATGGCATAATCAATTAGCATCCACAGGCCAAGTAAAATAGTTACAATTCCGCCAGGGGTCATAATGCCGTAGAAAAGTTTACGCTCCATTATTTTAAAGCGTTCTATACTGATGGGGTCAGTTGACTGGGCATGGTAGACGAATAGCCTGGGCAGATAAAAAAGCCCAGCGAACCAGGTGACCATAAAAATAACGTGAAAAGCTTTAACCCAGAGCATGCAAAGATCCATTGGCTGTTTTTCAGGGCATAATAACCTGATCAATAAGATATTGCATATGGCTATTCTGTAATGTCAGGAAAAGGTCTATAATCCATGAAAAATTTTCTTTTACTTATAACAGGTTATCAGTGATTTCTAAGAATTTGATGAGGAGTTTTGTATGATTAGAGCCGGTGTTGTAGGCGGAACTGGTTATACAGGTGTGGAATTATTGCGTCTGCTTGTCGGTCACCCAGGCGTTGAGTTATCCATTATCACGTCACGGTCAGAAGCAGGTCAGTCGGTTTCTGAACTGTTTCCAAACTTGCGTGGGCATGTGGACATGAGTTTTAAGATGCCCCAACTTGATGACCTGCGCCAGTGCGATGTTGTATTTTTTGCGACGCCCAATGGTACAGCAATGTCAATGGTGCCTGAATTACTGGATGCAGGTGTCAAG
>JAOUQA010000105.1 GCA_029879605.1 Gammaproteobacteria bacterium | reverse complement strand
TGCACGCAGAGACTCGACTATATCCGCCTGGGCGGTCAACCAGAGATGTTTCATGCTATGCATCTTGCCAGAAGATGCTGCAATAGCAACTTTATTCATCTCATTAATGATGGTCGTGCTGGTGTTCATGCGACTGTTCCTTTAGGTCGGCACCCGACTGATTATATTTTCTTTCACGTTTTAAAATATAGGCCTCAGCCTCTGCATATGTCATACCACCTACAGGTTCTTCTCGCTGAGCTCCCAGGCCATATTCCATCTGGGTACTATGACCCGTTACATACCAGGCTGTTTTTCCATCAATCCAGCCTCCAGTACGATGATCATTCACCCATAATTCAGTTTTCTCATTATCTTTCCAGTCTTTATCCTGTATCCAGACGATTGCACCACCAAGATCGTCAAAAACATAAACTTTGGCTTTCTCGCCACTGCGAATCTGGGCAGAATGATAACGATCACTTAACATCATGCGACATCGTTCACATATATCCCTGTCCCACTTAACTTCTATCGGACCAGTATTTTGCTCACTACAGGCAAATAGACCAATAACAGAAATGCCAATCAGAATAAATTTAAACATGATGAGACACCTCTTCATCATTCATTTGAATACCCGACAATAAACCAGCATAACGTGATAACACGCCAAGAAAACGTAATCGATCGGGTCCTGCCACCTTACCCTGCCAGACCCTGCCTTCCGCTGACTCGCTGAACCCCCAGTCTTTAATGGCTTTAGCAAAAGCCGGTTCTGCTTTTATTAAACTGATACGGCAATGTAATTCTGATGTTAATTCAACAAGATCTTCAACATGATCATCTAGCACTACTTTACCCTGGTCCATCTCGATAACCCGATTTACCAGTGAAGCAACTTCATCCAGGCGATGACTGGAAATTAACATAATCGTATGTTCAGGTTTTTCCGCTAATAACTGGAAAAAGATATGTCGTGCTTCCGGATCAAGGTTAGCCGCAGGCTCATCCATTATGAGAATATCCGTGTCTCTTCCCAGTGCAATACTAATCAGCAATTTCTGTTTCTGACCACCGGATAATTTCAGGAATGGACGGTTACTAATTTCACTGACATTCAATCCCAGGCGTTCAGCTACATGTAGCATCCTGTCAGGATCAGCTTCACAGACACTGGCAGAAAAATTGATTAGCTGCCCAACCGGCATTTTTAATGGTGGTGGCAACTGGGGCACAAACCCAACCCGCTTTAATACCTCCTGTCGATTATCTCTCGGTTTAAGGCCTTCCACACTGACCTTACCGTCATAATTGTATTCCCCTAACAAACAACGAATCATGGTCGTCTTACCTGCGCCATTACTACCCACAAGGGCAACGCGATTACCTGCTTCGATATTCAGATTTATATCTTGTAACACCTGAACTTTCTTAAACTGTTTACTTAGTTGCTCAAACTGAATCATTTTTCACTACCTGGTAGTTTAAATTCAAATCGCAATGAATCTGTTGGACATAAATCTACGCATAATCCGCACCGTGTACAATCAGCCCCCAGGTCAACGCGACTATCTCTTGCCCTGTTTTTTATCGTAACATCCAGCACATGTGGCACTAAACATACTTTACGACAATCACCTTCATGAGCACAATCTGATAAATGATATGTCACTCGCATTGGCGAAACAACGCCAACAAAACCATAGGTCATACCTATCGGACAAACATATCGACACCATGCGCGACGTGAAATGAATATCTCGAACAGCAATAATACACCGACCCATATCAATGCAAACCCAGGCCCATAAATTAATGCACGGCTTAATATTCCGGTCGGCGAAATTGTTTCAAATACTGTATAGCCGGTAATTATTGCCAGTAACGCAAATACCACGTAAAAAACTGTTCGTGCCCCACGATGAAATGTTTTATTTTCAATAATATTTTTACTAACCAGCCACAGGTGAACTGCCTCGGTCCATTCTGCTAGCAAATGATAAGGACAGATCCATGAACAAAAACTTCTGCCGCCTAACAGCAACCACATTATCAGAATTGTCGTAGTCCCGATTATTAAATTCAGAACCACTACTTTAAATGCTAGCATCACCTGCAACGCCGAATTCAGATCAGCCATATGAAACCCGGCAAAACGGGACGCCGTTAATGCACCTTCCAGTAACTGTATATCAAGCTGATAAGAAAGAACAAAAAGTAAATTAATAAATAACAGGGTTAGCCAGCGACGATTACGCCATTTGCTCACCTTTGGTCGGTTATGCAACTCTTCTATAAAAGCTTTAGTTACAGGGTTAGCTTTTTTATAAAAATGAATTTCCTGTGCAGCAGGCCTGATTTCTTCTTTTACAGGCTTCCTGGGCTCTGCTCCAAACAATTGCGCCAGTGACTCGATTATGTAATTCATACTGATACCCCGGTCGCTCTTGCCTCAATCACAATGGCCGCTGGTTCAGTAGGACAAATCATTTCACAGACACCACATCCAACACAGCCTTCCAGCACTTCAGGCTTCATTGCAGCGAAGCCTGTCTTACTATCAATACTGATTAAATCAATGGCTCTTTTTGGTGGGCACTGGTTTTTATCACCTGACGGTGGCTTACCAGCTTCACATTGTAAACGCCGAATTTCTATGGGGCACTGTCGCATGCACAGATCACATAACTCCAGATCATATTTATGCTCACTAACTGGCTGTGCAACCCAGCGATCAATTTCATCATAGCGCAGCACGCCTTTAAAATCTGTGCCCCTGGCATAACCTTTAAATCCTTCACCTTTCATTGCCAGGCACTTGTCAGGCCGTGCTAGCCTGGCAAAACCCATACGTGTTTCATGTGGATAATTAATCTCATGAGTCAATGACCCAGTGGGACAGGCCAGCACACATTGCAGGCCATCACAGGAAAAGTCACAGGCCTGTGGACGAGCATCAATATACGGTGTGCCGATACCAAAACCATCCATAATATCAGCCAGCTTTATTGCCTCAACTGGACAAACCTGTACACACTGTCCGCATTTTATACAGGAAGCAAGAAACTCATCTTCAGCTAATGCACCTGGAGGGCGTAAACGAATAACCTCACTTTTTGCAACAGGGTAGTAACCGAGACCTGCAATACCTATTACACCTGCAGTTAAACCTATAGTACGCAGAAATTCACGACGTGCTTTCTCTTTACGGGCAAGCCTTTTTTTCTTCCCAGGCTGTTTCTTTTCTACGCTCATTAATCGACAAATAACTTTGGTTTACTATCACGCATTACAAGTTCTGGCGGTGAAAATGGCGCTAGCCTTTCAATAAAATCCAGCACTTCTAATAAAGGCGAACCTTTAAAAAACTCTGCAGCTGGTACATCCATCCATATCCTGTCCGCATATGAATAATATTCATACGGCGTATCGCCAATTCCATCTTTGTTTAAATCAAACCCCCGGTAATCATCCCAGTAATTGCCATCCCACCTGTTTCTATTGGCTGTATCACCATCACTGACACTTACCTGGTTAATATTGCTTTTAAATCGATTATTTATAAAATGATTGCCCGGCCAGTCATTAAGAAAACGTACGCCTATATTATTAAAAGCTACCAGGTTGTTTTCTACATGGTTAACTGTATCCGGCTGAAATGGCGATACATCCATATAGAAACCCACAGCATTGTATAACAGCTTGTTACCTACAACGACAATCTCCGATGACTCTTTCATGCCAATGCCAACACCTGTTGCGCCATTCGCATATGAAACTTCATTATTTCTAATCTCAACACCATCGCTATACATTAAAAAAATTCCGACTGAATTATCCCAGTACTTGTTGTGTTCTATTTTATTGTATTGCGCATACATGAAATGTAATGCATAACGTCCACGGGTAGATTTATTATGACTAATAACATTATCTTTTGAGTACCAGACAACCGTGTCCCGTGAATCATGAATATAATTATGAGTTATTTTATTACCAAAGCTGTACCAGAGACGAATAGCATCACCACGCATTCCAAGATCAACAGGTTTCGAACTTATTTCATTACGCCTGACCACATTAAACTCTGACTGCTGTAAATCGACACCAAACAGGCAGTTATCAATAATATTGTCTTTTATAACATTAAAATTACCACGAACCTGTATTCCAGAATCTATATCGTTATGAGAACTACCAGAATTGGTTAAATGTAGATTACGGATAACTGCACCATCAGTATCCAGATAAACAACTGAACCTTTGCCACCAGCATCTATTACAGCTTTTCCCTGTCCATCAATAGTAATGGGCTTTTCTATAATGACTGCGCCTTTATAAACGCCAGGCTCGAGTACAATTACATCACCTTTTTTAGCCTCATCAATGATTTTCTGCAAATTAATTTTATCAGCTGCAAAAAGATTACCATACGAAACTACTAATAAAACATATAAAAAGATTTTTACATGTTTTGTGATCATCAACATTAATCACCTTCGTTCTGAATCTGTTTTTTACGTATCAATGCAGCAGGAATTAACATAGCCGACATTATTAACATCAGGAAGTAACCAATATGCGGATATGAATGAGTTGAAAATTGTGCCACCTTACCCTGACCAAACACAGTTGGCATAAAAGGTTTAACTGCAAATGCACCCATCGTATTCAGGTTATGACCGAAATACCATAACCAGCCAGCATAGTCGATTACAAAAAATACCGGCAAACATATTGGCACTATAATAAGTAACCAGTAAAACAATCGACTCAAATAACTACCCGCAATTAATATAATCATAGCGGCACATAAAGCGACAACAATTCCATTCGTCCAGGCAGCCATAGTTGTAACTTTTGGCTCAATGACATCTACCTGTCGAAAATAAATTCCCAGCGTATCGCGATAACTTTCCGTGACTGCCTCTATTCCACTCCAGTGCTGTATATCTTCTACATCCAGGTCCAGGGATGTCTGTAAAGCCTGGCGATAACCGTCACTCAGTATCATTACGCCACCATCCGTATACATAGCCAGGTATATCCAGATAACAATCGCTCCAAATCCTGCTGATAAAATTAATGCTCTTAATTTTTTCTTTCGGCAGGCAAAACCAAGTAACATGACACCCAGAAATGTCACCAGAAATTGTGATAGCGCTCTTTCAATCGGTCCACCACTGGCAATAGGATACATACCAACATAATGATTTATAGTATCCATTTCATGCACACAATTTAATGCTTCTTCAACGATTACCTCATCACTCTCGACCAGGCTACAACCATTAAATACACCGTTAAAATGGAAATGAATTCTAATGCCGTCAGGGAAAGCTTCTGGCGGATAGTTTGGAGCCTTTAAGGAGACCCACCAGATAGGTGCAAAATACATGATCATCAGGATGATTAACGATGCACCAATTAACGCATTTACGATTATTGGGCGCCTGTTATCATTCACACTATTCATGAACACCTCAACTGGTTTTCAAAATTAAAACGGGGTGCTGCTAATGCATGCACCCCGGCTTATAGTTACAAATTAATAATATATCTGCGTTACTGCCAGCTTAATCAAAGTCAGGGTTTTTCCAGTCTTTTGATGGTGCAAGCAAATGTTTCTCTACTGGGATTCGTGAAACATAATTAATTACCATCTTCATATCCTTATCACTAAATTGTTTAATCTGCTTCACCATGTCAGGGTTAGCATTACGGCGCTTCCCATCTCTGATCCATTCAAACTGACGCAGCATGTATTTATAATGCTGGCCATCAATACGTGGATAATATTTAGTTTTATCACCCTGGCCATGATCACCATGACATTTTACACAGTTGTCTTTATAGAGTTTCTTGCCCTGCGCGAACTCCGGTGTGCCTTCAGCCCATTCACCTTTCCCGTTATCCGGATTCATAGGTAATTTCGCAATATATGCCACTACATCGGCCAGTGCCTGTGCATCACCTATCGATTCAGGTAGCGCAAAAGGATACATAGTTGGATTATCACGATTCATGGCACGAATATCTGCCAACTGCTTGATTAATACTTCTTTATGCTGACCTGCTAATTGAGGGAAGGTACCATCTTTTGTTCCCCAGCCTTCAGGGTAATGACATGCTGAGCACACTTCATAAACATCCATGCCATTTTCCAGGTCAGGTGTCAGTTTCATTGCATCTGCCTGTTCACCTCCTCCCTCATTCCATGCTGCGGACTGAAATGAAATCATCATACCGATTATTGCTGATGCAATTAATTTACTATTCTTCATGCCTGTTTCTCCACTAACTAATAAAGCCTATTAGATACATAGACTATTAGCCAACATAATCTAATCTTGAGCCTAAAACTAATCCCTTCCCGCTACTAACACCTTGATATTCATCAATCCTAAAATGCTATTACTTAAGCCCTGATAAATATTTGGCCAATGCCTTCATTTCCTCATCATTCACCATATGCATAATGCCTTTCATGGCAGCTGACATACCATTATTTCGCTTGCCACTTTTAATATCTTTTAACTGCTGTAATAAATAGGCCTCATTCTGACCTGCCAGTTTTGGATAGGCATTCATAATAGGTGATTTTGCATCCTTTCCATGACATGCCGCACAACCACCTTTTGCTGGATTTTTATAAATTGCTGCACCATCCAGCGCGTAAACCGGTGCCGTTGATGACAACAGCAACACTGCCATAATAGTTAATAAATTCTTTTTCATTATTTCACTCCTGAATGCCTCAGCATTATTCAATTAAATATTAACCTTGCCGTAATTGAGCTTTTATAATCGAAACTAAAAACGGGGAAGCCTTGCTTCCCCGTCAACTTTAGCGATTAAAAATACTATTTAACTTTTTTAGCTCCATTCTGCTCAAGGAACGTTTTCGCCCTTAAGCCAAGATCAGCAGTCTTAACCTGGTACTGCCACCACTGGTTAGCCCAGAGCATGGCATTCTGCCAGTCTTTCTTGGCCGCAGCAGCTTCAGATTTTTTCTTCGCTTCTTCAGCAAA
>JAOUQA010000104.1 GCA_029879605.1 Gammaproteobacteria bacterium | reverse complement strand
TGGTATGGAAGCTTATCCCGAGTTTACGAGTAAATAGTTATACGTATGCAGGGACGCATATTTACAGTTTGATTAAGCGTTATATGCCAGTAGACTCCTGCTGGAATGTGGTTAGGCCGGGTTAAATCCCGGCCTTTTTTGATATTTAATAGATATTTAAAATATAAAAAGTTTGAATTTATATTCAACGTGCTGCCGCAAGAGAGCTGATTACATTTGTCAGGGCGTGATCAAAGATAGAATGATCCGCAAGAATATGAGACTGACCAACATCCAGTTCTGTTGCAAAGTCATCAGCGTCTTTTTCAAGTATTTTGACACCGAGCCTGTCAACAAAAACAAGTTTGGCATCTTCCTGAACAATGACAGACAACTTTAATCGTCTGACAGGATGATTTTCTGAAGTGTAGATTTCAAACCAGACGCCGGGTTTTACTGATTCGGGAAGTTGATTAATTTTTGTCTGGGCTTCGGCGATTTTTTGGTCCATTGGGCTATTTGTACTGGGCTCGTCTGTACAGTATTCAGTATTCAGTGAGCGGCTTTTTTGGGGTATGCTATTATTTGGCGATGATTTAAATTCACTATTTTCAAGTATATTTTGATAGCTTGCTTTTAAAGAGTGAATTGCATTATGAATTAGCTCTTTACTTTGCGAGGAAGTATTTAGCAATTCATTGATAGTTTGTACCAGTGACATATGATTATCTTTTAATGACAGGTATTCATTATGGCTTTTTGGGCTCTGCAGGGTATTAATCAAAAGTCTGAGTATATCAATCGCTTCAGTCCATTCCTTGCTTTGGTTGCCATGTTTGATATAGCGCTGGTACATAAGAGTCGACCAGTTGCGTAATACCAGTTGTTGATTCATTTTAGGTATGGTTTTGCCTTTAATATTGAATTGTAATTCTGCAAGTATAATCTGTCTGGCATGTTCTTTAAGAATAATTTTTCGGGTTTCTTTTTCCGTTTTTTCTTGCGAGACTTTTTCATTGCTACCAAGTCTTTCAAGTGCCTTTAGAGCGGTGTTGACGCATGCAATATTATGATCAAAAGTTTTTAAAAGTTGATCGACAATCATGTCAATGGTTTTGTAGAGTGTGTTATCAGTATCTTCAATACCTATGCCTAGATGTGCAATTGCATCCATCATATTGCGAGCAGGATGTTTGTTGTTATGAAAGAACTGGTTATCTAGTAAGGAAATCTTAATAACTGGAATTTGTAATTTAAGTAATAATGTTTTAATTGAATTCGAGATATTTTTATCGCGAAGAAAAGCGCCAAAAATCATTTCAACAAAGTCAATAGTTCTGCCATCAATCTGGTTTACTGATTTTGTTAGATTGGTATTGCCATTCATGGCCATGGTGTTGAGCAGTGCTTTTTTAAAGGCTTCCGTATTAATATTAACCTGTTGACCTGGTACGTAAGCTGATTTATATGATAGCTGTAATTTAGATAATGCAGCTATAACTTCTTCGCGGGCAAAAAACTGTCTTCCACTGGTGTGAAGACGGGTGACTTTTTTATTGTCTGGACTTGCATTATCCTGATGAATAAATTCACGTATTGCCTGGGATATATTTCCAGAGCTTTCAGATGTGGGTCTGGAGCTATTAGAGTCATGAATTTGATCGGTCATAGGATTACCATTGCATGTTATTTAGTAAACACGTCTACAGGGTTTTGTCTTAATAAAGAGAGGACATTAAAACCATATAGAAGTCATGTATAAGTAAGACATACATCAAGTCGGGTATGTCACCTGCATTTCAACATTTAATGGGTTCGACAATATAGACTAGATATTAATCCCACGAACGGGTTATTTATGTGACTGTAATCACGGAGTGTTTAAAAGATAACCAGGGATGAGGGTGATAGTTATGAATACGTGATGAATCGCACTTTTTTATATTTTGGGACAGATGATATCGAGAACTTCAGCAGCCTGCTCCCAGGCCTTATCCATAATCTGGGGTAATTTTTCCAGCTTAAACCCTGATATTTTAAGGGTTTCGGGTTCGAATTCTGCATAGTCATCCAGCAGGTATTCATCAACTTCCATGCCTGGTTCAAGGGCATTCACAACACAATTAGCGATATGGACTATAGCTGTTTCAAGCGGATGTTTTTTAGCCTGTAGTGGGTCATGGTGATATTTAATAGTGTCACTGAGGGTATCAGATAATTGCCATGCTTTTATCAGGGCGCCGCCTACATCCGCATGGGTAAAGCCAAGAATTTCCTTTTCAGCAGAGTATGTAATGCCGTCTGATTCTGCAGCCCGAAGTAGTATTTTTTGTGATAATTCAGGCTCTTCTGCATAGAGTATTAATTTGCCAATGTCATGCAGCAGGCCTGCAACAAAAAGTCTTTCACCATGAAGAATGTTGCATTGACGTGAAATGAGTTTTGCTATTATTCCAGTATGGACGCTGTGTCGCCAGAAAAGGTCAATATCTACCAGTTCATTGGGGATGCGCTTAAAAGAGTCGACTGCAGATGTGGCAAGAACTAGATTGCGCAGATCATCTTCTCCAATAACTGATATAGCCCTGCTGACAATTTCGATTTTGACGACTAGTGCATAATAGGAGCTATTAACAATACGAAGAATTCGAGCCGTTAAGGATGGGTCGTGGCTAATCACATCACCCAGTTGTTTGGCATTATGATTAGGGTCATCCATAACCTGATTAACCCGGATAAAAATTTCAGGTAATGAAATTAGCTTTATAACTCCATTTACTAGATCATCAGGTTTTGTAGGCATTTTGTTAAACTTTTAGTTATTTCAGTTAAGAGCATTATTCATAAATTGATGAACTACAGTATTATGATAATGGGTTATAAATGATTAATTTTCTACTGTCCATTGATGATAATGAGTGATTTTTCTGTTTTAGCAAGTGATTATACAGGCTCAGGTATTAGGAAGCTAAAAACATGCTGGAAAAGATAAATGCCGTTTGGTATGGCGGATGCAGAGGATGGCTACCGAATTATAGCTTTAAAACTTCTGATGTTAGATGAGATGAAGAGGATAAATGGTTATAAACGGGTATCTAAGAAGATGGCGGGTTATACGTGTCCTGAATAATTTATAAAGCCAAGTATCAGGCCATAGATTCTATCTGGGCACGTGCTACCAGCTCTTTTACAGAACAAATATAGTTTCCAAAAGATACAATTTGATTCATCTCAATATAGCCTTCCTTGAAACGAATTCTTTCACCATGATCTAAGAGGTAAGTTCCATTTGTTGAGTTCAGATCGGTTAAATAGAGCCTGTCATCAAGAAATGAGAGTTCGGCATGTTTAGAACTGGTGGTTTTATCCAGTAGTTGTATCTGCCCTTTGCGACCAATGATGTATGATCCGTTATTCATAATTAAAGCCTGTGAGAGAATCAAGATTGACTTGATATTAAGTCTAATTGTCAGCCAGTAAAGTGGCGTGAGCTGGTTCAAGTTATTTATGGCGCCAGGTTAGAGGCATAATATATTTGCTAGGTGTTTCTCATAAAATCTGCTGTTTTATAGAAAGCGCTGGAAAGAGACATTTTCAGTGCTGAATCAAGCTGTAGTTCATCCATGGCTTTATTCATGCAGAGTAACCACTGATCACGTTCTTCTATACCGATTGGAAAAGGCATATGGCGCTGGCGTAGCCTGGGGTGACCGTATTTTTCAATATAAAGCGTTGGGCCACCCAGCCAGCCAGACAGGAACATAAATAATTTATTCCTGGCTTCAGTGAGATCAGCAGCATGGAGTTGGCGTATAGTCTGAGTTTCTGGTAGTTCATCCATTAGATCATAGAAATGATCCACCAGCTTACGTACCATTTTTTCACCGCCAATACGGTCATAATGGGAGTTTTGCATGTTTTTGGCTAATTTAGTATCAAATCTGGCTATTTTACACAGGTCATCAGGGTTTAATATGCTGTATAATTCCTGCCCTTTTGATCGATCTGGAATTCCCGAGTAATTATATGAAAGTACGTAATATAGCGATTATTGCGCATGTTGACCATGGCAAAACAACACTGGTTGATGAGCTATTAAAACAGTCTGGTACGGTAGACACCCGTGTTGATATGGAAACCTGTGTGATGGATTCCAATGATCAGGAAAAGGAGCGTGGTATCACGATTCTTTCTAAGAATACGGCTATTAAGTGGAATGACTATCGAATCAATATTGTAGATACGCCTGGACATGCTGATTTTGGTGGTGAAGTGGAGCGTGTATTGTCGATGGTTGATAGTGTCCTGTTGCTGGTTGATGCACAGGAAGGGCCGATGCCCCAGACACGATTTGTTACCCAGAAAGCATTTGATATGGGATTTAAGCCGATTGTGGTTATAAATAAGGTAGATAAGCCAGCAGCACGCACTGACTGGGCGCTGGATCAGACTTTTGATCTATTTGATAAGCTGGGTGCAACAGATGAGCAGCTGGATTTTCCAGTGCTATATGCCTCAGGCCTGGGTGGATTTGCCAGTCTCGATGACAGTGCGCGTGAGGGCGATATGACCCCGTTGTTTGAGGCCATTATTGAGCATGTACCTGCGCCAGATGTTGATATAGAGGCACCTTTTCAGATGCAGGTGAGCTCACTTGATTACAACAGCTATGTGGGTGTTATAGGTATTGGTCGAATTAAGCAGGGTACGATAAAGCGCAACCAGCCTTTAACGCTGATCGACAGAGAGGGCAAAACCCGTACCGGTATTCGTATGCAGCAGATTCTGGGATTTCATGGTCTGGAACGCATAGAAGTTGAGCAGGCGCAGGCTGGTGACATCATCTGTTTTAACGGTATCGATAAACTGAATATTTCAGATACTTTATGTGATCCTGAGCATGTTGAGGCTATGCCACCACTAACAGTTGACGAGCCAACCCTTAGTATGACTTTTCAGGTCAACAATGGGCCCCTGGCTGGCCAGGATGGGAAATTTGTTACTTCTCGTAACATATCAGATCGACTGGATCAGGAGCTTATACACAACGTAGCACTGCGAGTTGAACCAGGTGATAGCGGAGATAAGTTTCGCGTTTCCGGTCGCGGTGAGCTGCATTTATCAGTGTTAATTGAATCCATGCGACGTGAGGGCTTTGAATTGTGTGTCGGTCGGCCCGAGGTGGTATTTAAGGAGGTTGATGGTAAATTATGTGAACCCTATGAGCAGTTAACGGTGGATGTCCCAGAAGACTCCCAGGGTGCTGTTATGGAGAAGTTGGGGACTCGCAAGGCAGAGCTGAAGAATATGGTTCCAGATGGCAAGGGCCGTGTTCGACTGGATTATGTTATTCCAACACGTGGCCTGATTGGCTTCAGGACAGAGTTTTTGACAGCTACGGCAGGTAATGGCCTGATGTACAACATATTCGACAGTTATGGACCCAGAGTTGATGCGGTTATTGGTCAGCGCAGTAAAGGAGTATTGATTGCCAATGGCGCGGGAAAAGCACTGGCTTATGCATTATATAATTTACAGGAACGGGGTAATTTGTTCCTTTCTCATGGTGATGAGGTTTATGAGGGCATGCTGGTCGGCATTCATTCCCGGGATAATGATCTGGTAGTAAATCCACTCAAAGGTAAACAGCTAACCAATGTCCGGGCATCGGGTACAGATGAAGCATTAATTCTTACACCTCCTGTAAAAATGACCCTGGAACAGGCCCTGGAGTTTATTGATGATGATGAGCTGGTTGAGGTGACGCCACACTATATCCGTACGCGTAAGAAGTTACTGACAGAAAATGAACGTAAGCGAGCATCAAGGCAGCCCTGATACATTCTGATAGAGGAAAACTCTCTATGGACGATTGCATACTGTATGTATTCGACTAGGCTAATGATAGTGTGTATATGTATTTCGTTTGATTTATAGAGGTATGTGTGACAGATCAGAATGGACATTATCAGGTTCTTATTGTCGATGATTCCAGGGTTATCAGAAGAGCCGCTAGTAAAATCCTCGATAATGATTTTGATGTTGTTGAGGCTGAAGATGGTGAAGATGCCTGGGATGAGATTCAGTCAAACAAAAATATCTCCGTTGTATTTACAGACCTTGGGATGCCGAATCTGGATGGTTATGGCTTACTAAAAAAAATACGTCAGTCTGATGACCCGGCGATTGCAAATATTCCAGTAATTATAGTAACTGGTGCTGAAGAGTCCGAAGGTGCCAAGGAAGAAGTGCTAAACCTTGGCGCAACGGATTTTATAACCAAGCCATTTGATTCTGTTTCCTTAAAATCAAGAGCAAGTGCTCATATTAATTACCGAAGTGAAGTTCAGTCACTTGAGCAGCGTGTTGCAACAGATAAATTAACAGGCTTAGCGACAGAAGCTATTTTTTTTGAGCAGGGCGAACAATCACTGGCCTATGCCGAGCGGCATTTCGCAGAATTAACTCTGGTTAGATTTAATTTAAATAAATATGCTGAGTTGTTTGTAAAATTTGGTAAAAATGTTGCCGAACAAATTTTAGTTAAAGTTAGTTCTATTATAAAAGAAGAATTGCGTAAGGAAGATGTCGCCGGAAGGATGGGTATGGCTAATTTTAGTATGTTGCTAAAAGAAGCTAACTATGAAGGTGCATCTCAGGTAATTACAAGAATTTGTCATCGGCTAAAAGCGATGAAATTAAAAATAGGTGGTGAGACTATACAGTTAAGTTTTAATGCTGGTATTACGACCTATGAAAAAGACAATGCCGAAGTAAATTTTCAGCAATTGCTTGAGCAGGCTGAGGATGCTCTTAAACAGAGCGAAGAGAAAGGGGATTGTCAGGCAATTCATTTTAAGAGAGGAGAGGTTGTAGAAGATGCACATGTTATTGAGCATGTAGACGTAAATCTTGAAGAGTTGCTGAATAAAATTTCTACTGATCAAGATTCGATCAGTAAAAATGAACTCGCATCAGCATTAGTTCAATTTGTTCCTCTTTTGCAGCTCGCAGATGAGCAGTTAAAGCTTGGTTTAAGCAAAGTAATTCCCC
>JAOUQA010000102.1 GCA_029879605.1 Gammaproteobacteria bacterium | reverse complement strand
CCATTGTTGCCCGTGTGCTGGAACTGGATGAAGCAATTAGCAATGGTGATGCACATCTGTATATGGCGGTGATGGAGTCATTGCTGCCGCCGGCGATGGGTGGTAAACCCGAGATTGCAAAAAAACATTTTGAGCGTGCACTGGAAATTTCAGGCCGAAAAAACCTGATGGCCTTTCTTATGTATGCTGAAAAATACGCCCGTTTGTTATTCGATAGAGAATTACACGATAAATTGCTGAACGAATTATTGTCAGTAAAAAAACCTGAGTCTAATACCCTGCTGATAGATACTATTGCGCGGGCGAAGGCGAGAGAGCTGCTTACCGATGCGGATGATTATTTCTAAATTATCCAGATAAATTTTACGGAGTCGATATTAATGTTCAAAAAGCTGGTTCAATTAGTTGTAATGCTGTCACTGTCAGTAACGGCATCTGCCGTATTTGCAAAAACTATCAAGATTGCGACCCTGTCCCCGGATGGTACTTTGTGGATGAATGAAATGCGTGCCGGCGCAGAAGAAATTGAGAAGCGTACGCAAGGGCGTGTTGCATTTAAGTTCTATCCTGGTGGAGTTATGGGTAGTGATGAAAACGTGCTGAGAAAAATGCGTATTGGTCAGTTGCAGGGAGGTGCAGTCACGACTGGTAGCCTTGGAGATATTTATCCTGATATCGATATTTACAGCTTACCGTACCTTTTTTCTTCGTTCGATCAGGTAGATTTTGTCCGGAAAAAAATGGACAAGCAATTGATGGATGAGCTGGAGAAAAAAGGGATGGTTTCATTTGGTTTTGGCGAGGGAGGTTTTAGCTACATGATGTCTGATAGCTCGCTCTACACCGTTGAAGATGTCCGCAAGCAGAAAGTCTGGGTACCTGGTGGCAACAAGGTAGGTGAGGCTGTATTTAGTAGTGCCGAAGTCTCACCTGTTACTTTGCCTATATCAGATGTGTTAACCGGCCTGCAGACTGGGTTAGTGAATACGGTGATTACTTCACCTATAGGCGCGATTGCGCTGCAATGGCATACGCGCGTGAAATATGTCATTGATGTGCCGCTAACTTATATTACCGCGATGATGGTAATCGATAAAAAAATATTTGATGGCCTCAAGAAAGAAGACCAGGCTGTAGTTCGTGAGGTTATGGGGGCAGCTTTTAAGCGTATTGATGCGGCTAATCGACGGGATAATCAGGGGGCTCAGGAGGCACTTAAGCAGCAGGGGATCGAATACATTGCATTACCAAAAGAATCACTCGATGCCTGGTATGCGATTGGCGACAAGGCGATAAAAAAATTGCAGAAAGATGGTAGCTATAGTGCGGCAATTTATAAAACAATCACGGACTACGTGACTGCGGCAAAGGCCAAGCATTAATCTTTATCATGAACAAGCGTATTGCCGGTGTTCTAGAATTTATAAACAGGCTGGAAGACTGGTTTCTGATTCTGGTTCTTGCAGTAATGGTTGTGCTGGCGATTGCACAAATTTTTTATCGCAATATATTTGGTGAGGGCATTGTCTGGATAGATCCTCTGCTCAGGGTGCTGGTGCTCTGGGTGGCAATGGCAGGTGCCGTGGTGGCTACGCGTACCGACAACCATATACGTATTGATTTCTTCACGCGTTATATATCAGAACGCTTTCATATAATCATACTGCGTCTGGTCTATGTCTTCAGTATGTTTGTCTGTGGACTTATTTCCTGGCACGCCGTACGTTTCGTGCAGATGGATTATGAATATGAAACTATTGCATTTTCCCATGTTCCTGCCTGGGTTACCGAACTGATTATTCCCATTGGTTTTTTTCTGATCGCGGTTCGCTATCTTTTGCTTTTTATTTCACCACCTGACAAAGGAATTCGTTAATGCTGGGCGCTATCCTCCTAATCACACTGGTGATCATGGGCGTGCCGCTGTTCGTCATTATTGCGACTAGCGCACTCTATGGATTTTCTTCTGTTGATATCGATCTCTCGGTCATTGCGATTGAAATATACCGCATTGCCGACACGCCCATTTTGCTGGCCATCCCACTATTTACCCTGGCAGGCTATATCCTCGGTGAGAGCAAGGCCTCAGAGCGTCTGGTGGTACTCACAGACGCGCTTTTGGGATGGATGCCAGGTGGTCTGGCCATTGTCTCCCTGTTCGCCTGTGCGTTCTTTACGGCGCTTACTGGCGCCTCGGGTGCAACCATTATTGCTTTGGGTGCTATTTTGTATCCAGCGATGAAGCAGGCGGGATACGAGGAGCGTTTCAATCTTGGCTTAATTACCTCATCAGGCAGCCTGGGTTTATTGTTTCCACCATCAATCGCGCTGATTCTATATGGCGTGATCGTGCAGCAGATGGCTATCGGCGAGCCGGTCGCCATTGATGACCTGTTTATGGCTGGGCTTTTGCCTGGCTTGATGATGCTGGTTATGCTCACGGCGTACAGCATGTTCAAAAGCCACCAGAGTCCAGACATTAAGCGTACACCATTTCACCTGTACAAATTGCTTAAGGCACTACGAAGCTCAATGTGGGAGATCCCAATGCCGTTTATTTTGATAGGCGGCATCTATTCCGGTATTTTTGCAATCTCCGAGGCTGCAGCTGTAGCTGTGATGTATGTGCTAATAGTTGAAGTGCTCATCCTGCGCGAAGTACCGTTTACCAGGTTGCCTGAGATCATGCGTGACTCTATGGTGCTGGTCGGTGGTGTACTGGTCATCCTTGGTGTCTCTCTAGCCTCAACAAACTACCTGATCGACACCGAAGTACCCAATCGCCTGTTTGAATTTATTCGCTCACACATCGACAGTAAGCTCACTTTCCTGATGTTGCTGAATGTGTTCCTGTTATTGCTGGGTATGATTCTCGATGTCTTCTCCGCACTGGTTATCGTCGTGCCGCTCTTACTGCCTGTTGCTATCGGTTACGATATCCATCCTATCCATCTTGGTATTATCTTCCTTGCCAACATGCAGATTGGTTATTTTACACCGCCGGTCGGAATGAACCTGTTCATTGCCAGTTACCGTTTCCATAAACCGGTCACCGAGCTCTATCAAGCCACCATACCGTTCATGTTTATCTTGATTGTTGCGGTATTGATCATTACATACTGGCCTGATTTGACTATGTATCTGGTCAATAAGTAGTATTTATAACAATCAAATGAGGTACTGAAGGTTATTGGCTCTGGTTATACGTTCTAACAGTTTTATATGCCAGTAACCGCATCAGTCACGTAGTGAATGAATAATTCACCAGAGGCAGGATCTACCCATTCATTTAGAATCCTGGCTTTACCCATATCCATCAGAACACGTGATTGCATTTTTGCTTTTAAGTCCTGGTTGATAGTTACTTTTCCATTAGATTCTTCAATAAAAGTATCGTATTCAGACTGAACGCGTACGCGGATATGTTCAGCGAGTTGCTGGCGTGCCTTGGTTAATGCGACACGTCGTTGAGCCTGCTCACCACCCATGTTTTGTTTCGGTGCGGAAGCAGAAACGGCGACAAAGCCATCAATTTCTGGGTTTATTACCCAGTAAGGGTAATTATCATCGCCAGCTTTGATTGCCATTTGCTGACATGCAAGAGCAAAGTGAGTAATAAATAATATAACCAGTATACGATATACGTTGTTCATGAAGTTTGACCTGTATATGTGAAAAAAAATGCGGGTAATCATTTACCCGCATTTCATATTTCAGTGGTTTTTCTGTTAAATTTAGAAAGCCATGAAGTAGGAAAGGCCGAAGTTACTGTATGTTTCAACGATGTCCTGAGCAAGTGTTATGCCGCTATTTGGGTTTGTGTCAGCGCCCATAGCATATTCATACTGCTGGTATGACCAGCTTGCAGATATACCTGACTTGTCGCTCAGGTAAAGGTTGTAGTTGAGGCCAAAACTAATGCCTGTTGTATCGCCGGTCTGGGTGATAAAGGCGCTGTCAGTGTAATCACCGTCAAGAGCAGCAACAGCGACACTGGCTGAAATGCTGCTGTTATCAGACACAGGCATGCCAAATGCACCACCGACGAAAATGCCATCAGCTTTAAATACGTCTGCTTCCCATCCTATTAAAAGAGAAGTAGCAGCGGTCAGTTCTGTTTCGGTGCTTTTAAATCCGGCGAAAACAGCTAGGCTTTCAGAAACTGAGTAACCGATAGTTATGGTGGTTTCGTCGCGAGAAAAATCTTCTTTTGTTGGTGTAGATGTGCCCCAAGTACCCAAAGAGTCTGTAGTTGCAAATGTACTATGTTCACCGCTAAGAGTAGTATCAACCTTGGCATCGACATATATGGGGCCAAAACCGGCAGTAACGCCTACATTGAGTGAGGTGTTTTTAGCGCTGACAGTGCCGTAAATTTCAGGGGTTTCAAGTTCGTAATAGGCAAAGCCAATACCTGCTCTGGCCTTCATATCAACGGCCTGTGCGTTACCTGAAGATAAAGCACCTAGTGTAGATAGAATAGTAAAGCATAAAATGTTATTTCTTGTATGCATCATTTGTTTCCTTTGTTAGATTGTGTAGGTTGATTTTAATTTGTTTTTTATAATAGATTTTAAAAACCAATATTTAGACGTCTGACCCCCTTTGTTGGAGTTGTATTGTCATTATTTTTCTGAGTGTTTTCTTCATTATTTCGTGCTGCTTTCTCTCGTGCTGTCGCCTCAGCTTCACGTGCCGCGGCTTCCGCTGCTGCGGCTTCCGCGGCCTTTTGAGCGGCTAATGCACGTGCATCGACAGAATCTTTATTTATATCACTATCCTTATTTTGACTGTCACGGCCGATTCTGGAATCTGAAGGTGATTTTGGATAATCCTCTTTTACTAAGCCTGGTGTAGGTGGTGGTGTATAACCGCCACCCATAGTACCGATAGGTGAATTTAGTGCCAGTCGTGTATTAAGATCATTTTCGACAGTAGCATACATATCATTTCTGATTTTTCCTGAGAGGCTAGGTGTAACTGTTGCTGTAATGGTTACAGCCCAAGTGTCATCGCCTTTCCAACCTTTTTCGACTTCCTTGATGTTTGAAAGGGTGGCACCTACTTCACTACGAACAACTTCTTTCGAAAGCTGGAAATTTTTAACTTCCGTCATTGAATTAACAAATACCGAAGAACCCTGCTCAACCGCAGACTGCTCTGCATTTTTACGCGCACGCTCTCTGCATGTGCTCAGATTAATTTCAGTGCATGTATATTTGCCAGTTGCTGTTACATCTCTTGAAATTTGTATGGATTCAATACGTGTTTGTAACTCTTTATTTACAATGGCTTTTTTCTGACCAGAGTAGTTTCTCTCTATAGGCTCTATTTGAGATGACATCTCACGATATTTATTGTTGTAAATGGCAATATTATTTTCGATAGCGCGAATCATATCTTGCTGTTCATCTACTAATTTTTTCTGGGTATTATAAAGTTCCTTTTTCTCATTAACTTTATCGCCAAGATCAATATCAGGGTTATTTGAGACGATGGTAAGTAGTTTTCGGTATTCCTGTTTTTTCTGATTTTCGTTTGATTCCAGTAGTTGAAGTGTTCCTTCTTCTCGCTTGAGTCTGTCTTCCAGAGCGTCACGTTTATTCTTTATTTGTACAAGTTCCAGTCGCTTTGCTGCAAGTACTTTTGAAATGCCTTTTAGTGACTCGAGTTCGCTATTTTCAAAGGCAAAGGCAGGTGTGGAAAATGAATATAAACAGGTCAGTATTATTGACAAGATCAACTTTAATGTAATTTTTTTATTTTTGCTGAAAAAGCTTATGAAACACATATTATGAATATAATTTTATGAGAATTTATTAATGAAACAATGATATATCATCTAAGATCTTTTTCAATCGTTATTCCACAGGTTCCTAGAATAGTTTCATTTCATACAGTGCAATATTTAGTATTGGTATATCATTATATTCTAATAATTAATTGTATTGCTACAGATCATAATGCACTCTATTTAACGGCATGCAGGGGGAATATGAATATATTAGGATAATAGAATTTTGTAGACTGATTAGTAGCTAATCTTATCATGAACAAAATTGAACGCACTAGCTGTGGCACGAAAGAGAAGAATACAAAAATCTACGTCACCTCTCCTTAATCGGCCTTTCGTAAGATATCAGTTTCTAACTTTGTCAAAGTCATCCTGATATGCCATTCTGCTCACAGCGTGCGGCTGGACTTCATGGCGAATTGCTACTACCAAACTTAAAGACTGAGGCAAGTTGTATTGTGGAGGAAAAGAACATGTGTAGCATTTACGCTACTCAAATTATACTTATGAACTCGCACATGATTCCAGGCCAACTTTAATACTGCTCAAAGTCTTATTGTTATTATTTGGCAGAATTCTAGAAGTGTTCCCTGTGTGTTCATCAGATATGGCCATATTTGATGATGTATCTGGTCAAAAATCAGCGCTAATAAAGAATCTTCTGATTTTCTGATAAATTATTAAATTGACACAGATCAATAAAAACGGGCTGTGTTTGCTAGATAAATATAGATTCAGTGATTTTTTCAAATGTAAATAAAAGAAAATGAGGATGAGTGATGGATCTTTCAACTAAGGTGTTTGGTGATTTCTGTGTTTCCTGTTTGCTGACTGTAGTTGGAATCGTTGGCGTAATTTCACTAGCAGTAATTATCTGGATGACAGTTTTTAACTAATAATATTTTTAGGGATATTTTGTCTTGAGTGCAAATGAATGCGTGCAGCGTAACTGTTAGCGTAAAACATAGAATCTGTTTCATAATTATCGTAGTAACTCAACAATGACTTCCTCGGCTTGCTTGAGAGGTCTATTTTTGTAGTGTGTACACCTATCTGCTTCACCCAAGGGGCGTGTATAAAATATACATTTAAAATAGAAATAGAATACTGAGCTAATTTCAATGGTTACCGAGCGATTGTTATGGTCTGTGTCATTTTTATGTTTGTGGCGAGTAACTGGGATTAGGCGGGCTTTGTCCGGACTAACTTACTTATGGTGTCCTATGAATTGTGTAATAGCATAATTTTTTACTTATGATAACAGTAAAAAATCCTAATTTGACTTATGATTGTTCCGTGGAATACTTGTCTCCAGAGAAATGAAACGCCCTCAACAAAGGG
>JAOUQA010000101.1 GCA_029879605.1 Gammaproteobacteria bacterium | reverse complement strand
TCCAGCCAGGACAGAATTAAAAGAGTAATTACCACGATAGGAATGGCGACAATGAATTTACCAATAACACCGGTCATGAACATCATGGGTAAAAAGGCGGCAATGGTGGTCATGATGGTAGTGGTCACCGGCCCGAGTAATTCGAAAGCACCTTTTACCGCCGCTTCATGAGGCTTCAAGCCCTGCTCCATATGCCAGGTAATGTTCTCACCAATAATAATGGCGTCATCCACCAGCATACCCAGCACCATAATAAAGCCCATCATGGAAATCAGGTTCAGGGTGACACCGGCGGCATACAGCACAAACATGCCCGTCATGAAAATTATCGGTAATCCCCAGGTAGTGGTCATGGCCACTGAAAAACGCAGGAACAGCAGCAACGACACAAATACCAGCACCAGTCCCACCTGGCCATTATTGGTTAAAACACCCAGGCGCATACGGGCGAAACGGGAAAAATCCTGGAAAGCACTGACTTCAACAGAATCACCATAACGTTTTGGTATAGTCTCCAGGTACTGGTAGACGTCATTAACGGTATTGATAATGTCAGCATCAATTTTCTTCAGCACCAGGAACGACAGTGCAGGCTCACCTTTAACATCGTTAATGATGTCTGGCCTGACCAGCGATTCTTCAACCTCGGCCACATCCCGCAGGCGCAACACATTACCCCGGTCATTGGCACGCAATACCAAGCTGGCCGCATCTTCTACATCAGAAAACTCGCCCACGACACGCACTGTTTTCTGTCCTTCCGGCGTATCGAGATCACCGCCCGGCGTATTAAGATTCCAGCTCTGTAAAGCCTGTTTCACTTCTCGAATAGAAATACGTTCTTTGTCCATGCGTTCCGGGTCAACCACGATACGCATTTCTGCTTTACGATCCCCCTGGATAAACACCCGGGCTATGCCATCGATATTCAGCAGGTCATCTTTAATGTCATCACCCAGGCGTTTTAAGGCCAGCTCATCCAGTGGTGCAGAAATCGCCAGTCGAATAACCGGGAATACCGCGCCATCAATTTCAGTCACCACCGGATCCGCCGGTAAATCACTGGGCAAAGAAGCACGATCCACCGCCAGCGAAATATCACTGGTTAAACGCTGACGATTACTGGAGTCCGGATCCACTTCCATGGCAATACGCCCGGAACCGGGAAATGACATGGACACCATGGTGTCGATACCATTGATGGCGCGCAGTTCCTGTTCAATGGGTGTGATAATCAGCTGTTCAATTTCTTTTGGTGAAGCGCCAGGATAATAGGCATCGATCTGGATACGATCCATGTTGACATTAGGAAAAGCTTCACGATTAATACTGAGTGCTGCAAAAATACCAATACCCAGCAGAAATAACGAAACCAGGTTAACAACCAGTCCACGGGTTACCAGGAAACGAATAATAGCGATCATCAATTACTCCCCCGGCCCCTGAAAAGAATAGTCAGGTAATTTAATCATTTGCCATAATTGCCCAAGTAAAAGTGTTAATTTGTGATAACGCCTGTTAACTTCAATTTTCTGTAACTCATAAGACAACATCGCCTGCGATAACTGTGACTCAAACTGAATTAACTGATCAGTATCAGTTCGACCGGACTGGTAACGTTGTTCGGCTTCTTTAAGTTTCAATCGTTCATTCTTTACACTTATTTGATAAGCCTGTACTGCAGCATCCGCCATTTTTATTTCTGCCAGTAAACTGGCAAGATCATAATTTAGATCTTCGAGTAGCTGTTTTTTATTTTCCAGTGCTACATCTCGATCCAGCTGTGCCTGGTAAATAGCAGCATCATACGCACTCTTGTTCAAACCACGCTGGTATTCCAGGCTAACACCACCAAAGACTTCTGATTCACTTTGCGTACCTGCCAGCGTATCACCACTGTAGTTCTGGTTACCCACAAACATTAATAAATCCAGGTTATCTTTTTTTGCGTCTCGAGCCAGTTCAATGGCTGTATCAGCCAGCTTGATTTGTGCATTCACTTTCGCAAGTGGCGGACTGTAAGCACTGAGTTGTGTAAATAACTCTGTATGTGAAACACTACTTTGAGCTGGAGTTATTTCCGCAACCAGGTTTAATTCTGCTGACCAGTCACGTCCCATTAAACGATTAAGTGCAATGCGTTGCTGCTGCCAGAAAATCTGCAGGGTCTTGAGTTCAGCCTGTTGTCGACTCAATTGTGCTTTAGCCTGCAACCGGTCTTTTTCTTCCGTCAGACCCATACCAAAACGATCATTGATATAGGCCAGTAAACGCTGACTGCGTTCTATTGCCTGCCGGGTATTTTTCATCCTGGCCTGTGTTGTAATCGCGGAAACATACAGTTCTATTATTTGTGCCGCCAGTTGATCATGTATGGCCTGTCGTTCAGCGCGACTAATCATTTCCCTGGCGTGAGCCTGCTCCCTGCCCTGGGTATAAACAGGATTATCTGAACCCTGTGCCAATGGATGACGGTAACTGAGATCAACAATTGATGTTGAAGATGGGTTTGGTTGCAATGGACTAAACGTTGTCGTTGCATCTTCACGATTCATCGATGCATTAACTGAAACAGATGCACCGGATGACAATTGCCGCTGCACCTGGCCCGACACATCAACTCGATCAGTCGGTGTGCCAAATAAAGAAATATTGCGTGACACACCACCCCGTGCGGATAATTGCCAGGCTAACTGACCTTCAACTTTTATATTTTCCTGGCGCGCACGCTCAACCTGAATAGCAGCAACTTTCAACGAAGGATAATGATCAACAACCTGCTGAATAACCTGTTGCAAATTCATAGTCTGGGCAGATAATGGAACAGACATCGGCAGAATCAGCAAAGACAGCGCCAGGCCTGCGGTTAATTTCATAAATCAATCCTTTGATCTTTAATTAAGCTTCTTAAAATAAATTTAATATGCGTATCGATATATTCATCTGACAGGTAATCATCATCGAAAGGCTGTAATGAATGTTGCCAGATAGTGGCATAGACCAGCGGTGCAACAATTAAACGGGCAACTGTCCGGGGTTCAACGGTATTAAACTCCCCGGTCACCACCCCTTTACTGATAATGTCTGTGAATAGTTTACGTGCCCGTTTCACCACGTTATCAACAAAATACTGGGCCAGTTCCGGAAAGTTACCCGACTCAGAAATCACAATTTTGGGAATCGCCGATAACCGGGTTTCTCCAACCCGTGTCCACCAGGTACGAATTAACTGGCGTAATAAATGATCTGTCGGCCCATCATAGCGGGCAATCATGGATTCAAACTCTTCTATCTGGGGTGCAATCAGTTCCTGCACCACGGCATGGAAAATACTTTCCTTGCTTTCAAAGTAGTTGTAAAGCGTGCCCTTGGAAATCCCGGCCAGCTTCGCTACATCATCCATGCGAGTCGCAGCAAAGCCTTTTTCGGTAAATAGTTCAAGAGCGGCACCCAGTATTTCTTCCGGCCGCGCTTCTTTACGTCGTTTCCATCGGGAGGGGGTTTCTGGTGTAGAAGCAGAAAAAACCATGGCATCATCCTGAATTAATGACTGACCAGTCATTAAATAACAGAATCAGACGCCTGTCCAGTAAATTTTTTAATTAATAGCTAGCTATATTCAAGCCTGCGCATCAATTATTTGCATCCAATAAACCTGGATACACCCAAACAGCACAAGCAGGCATAAAGCCATAATAAACACCGGCCCCAGGCACCACAGATTCCCGTATATTGATCTTTTTCAGTTGACTAAACTAGTGCTGAACCTGCTCTTGCTGCTCTTTCTGCAGCTCCCAGAGACGCGCATAAACTCCTTGTGATTCAATCAGTTGTTGATGATTACCCTGCTCGACAATCCGCCCCTGATCCATTACCAGGATCTGGTCGGCATCCACAATGGTAGATAATCGATGAGCTATAACCAGGGTAGTATGCTGTTGCGCTACATCTCTCAGGGATTGCAGGATAACCTGCTCTGAATGGGAATCCAGTGACGAGGTCGCTTCATCGAAGACCAGGATGCGCGGGTTCTTTAATATCACCCGGGCAATGGCCACCCGCTGTTTTTCGCCACCGGAGAGTTTCAGGCCCCGCTCACCCACTACCGTGTCATAACCCTGGGGCAACTGCTCGATAAAATCATGAATATTAGCCAGTTGTGCTGCCCGCCTGACATCCACTTCCGTGGCATCGGGATGGGCATACTGGATATTGTGATAAATGCTGTCGTTAAACAGCACCGTATCCTGGGGCACGATGCCAATGGACTCACGCAAACTACGCTGACTCAACTGTCGAATATCCTGACCATCAATAGTAATGCTGCCACCGGTGACATCGTAAAAACGAAACAACAAACGAGCCAGGGTCGACTTACCCGCACCGGATGGGCCAACCACGGCAAGCTTCTGACCACTGGGAATTCGCAGGCTTACATCATGGAGTATTTGCCGGTCGGGATTATAGGCAAAGTTAACATGATCAAATTCCACCACGGCATCGGTGATCACTAATGATTTTGCCTGGTCCTGATCCTGGATTTCCGGCCGGGTATCCAGCAGTTTGAACATTAAATCCATATCTGCCAGGGCATGCTTCATGGAGCGATAGATGATGCCGAGAAACCCCAGTGGAATGAACAGTTGCAACATCATGGCATTCACCAGCACCAGGTCACCCAGGCTCATGTCACCATCCAGCACACCCTGGGCAGCATAGATCATAATCACCGTGACCCCGAGGGCAATAATCGCCCCCTGACCAAAATTTAACAGCGCCATGGTACTGGTGCTTTTCACTGCCGAGTCTTCCCACTGGCTTAATGTGTGGTTATAACGATCCAGTTCATAGGCTTCGTTATTAAAATATTTCACGGTTTCATAATTAATCAGGCCATCCACGGCCTGTGAATTAGCCTGTGAATCATAGGCATTCATGGCATGACGAAAATGCATACGCCACTCGGTCACAGCCATGGTGTAGATAATATAAATTGCTACCGTTGCAAATGTAATCAGGGCAAAGTGTGCGTCATACTGACTGAATAGCACAATCGCGACCAGGGCAAATTCAGTCAGGGTTGGAATGATATTAAAGGTTAAATAATTAAGTATGGATGACAGGCTGCGCGTTCCTCGCTCAAGATCCCTGGAAATGCCACCGGTGCGACGTTCAAGATGAAAATTTAAAGACAGGTCATACAGGTGTCTTACCACCTTGGTAGAAATATCGCGCATGGCACGATACCTCACCCGGGCAAAAACCGCGTCACGTAATTCACTGAACATGACATTCATCAGCCGCAAAGCACCGTAGCCCAGTAACAGACTCAGCGGCAATGCCGCAGCTATTGAAGCAGGATCATTGAGTACCAGGTCCAGTTGATCAACAATTTCCTTGAGCACAATGGGCACACCCACCGTGGCAAACTTGGCCAGCATCAACGAGACCAGGGCAAACAGCACTCGCCCCCTGTAACTCCATAGAAATGGCATCATGCGTTTAATATTATATAAATCAGTGCGCTCGTTATGGGGTGCTTCCGTGGGGCGGAAATGTACGTACATTATTCTGGGCTTATTCGATAAATGAGGTTAGAGTATAAATGCAAGTTACTCATTACAATATACTTTATGGAATAATAGTCACCTTATTATTAAAATAGCGACATAAATAGATGATTGCCCATATTATCCACAAGGCCATACCTCTACTGTGCATGATTTTTCTTGTCACCGCCTGCGATGACAATGATTCCAGTCAGCGCAAAAAACCCGCGCACCTGGTAGAAACCACAACGGTAAGCCTGCAGGATGTCAGTCTACAAACAACTTTGCCAGGTACCTTGCAGGCAATTCGTACCGTGCGCATTTTTAACCAGGAACAGGGGCTGCTGAAGTCTTTACCCAAATACGAAAGTGATACTGCACTAAAAGATGAATTACTCGCATCACTTGATGATACGCTTATCAAAACTGATCTTAACAAGGCATCTGCTTCACTGAAACAGGTTAAACTTGATCTTAAACGCATACAAAAACTTGTGCCTCGCAAACTGGCTTCCGAAGACCAGATTGCCAAAGCTAAAACCGCGGTCAATATTGCCCAGGCAGATGTTAACCGCCATCAGACACGACTCGAATATACACAGATCACAGCACCCTTTGACGGTATTATCAGTGAACGTCGAGTTGAACCCGGCGATATTATCCCCCTGCACAGTCATATACTGACATTAATTGACACCAGCAGCCTGAAAGCCCGCGTTTATATTTCTGAATTATTATTACCACTGATTAAACAGAATGACCCGGTTACCTTTAAAATTGATGCGCTGGGTGATAACAGTTTTAGCGGTACTGTTGCTCGTATTTATCCAACCATTGATGCCGATACACGTCGTGGAACAGTGGAAGTAAAAATCAGTCCTGTACCCCAGGGTGCACTGCCAGGTCAGTTGTGCAGAATCACTCTGTCGACAGATATTAAACCAAGATTAATGATTCCCTTTGATACTGTACGACATGACAACCAGGGTACTTATGTATTCAGAGTTGAAGATAATAAAGCCAGGCGCGTTAATATACGCACAGGCATTCAACACAATGAAGATATCGAGATTCTCGAAGGTCTTAATGAAAATGATGTAATTGTAAGCAAGGGCTTCTTTGGCCTGGAACATGACAAAGAAGTAACGAGCAAATAATATGAAAAAACGCTTCCGGACAGGTGGGCTTGCTGCCTGGTCGATCAACAGACCGGTAGCTGTCAGCATGCTGGCTCTGGCCATCATTGTCATCGGCCTGTTTTCTCTCGAACGTTTAAAAATTGATCTGCTACCGAAAATTATTTACCCTGAAGTACGAGTACGTATAGTTGATCCCGGCGTGCCTGCACGTATCATGGAAGATCAGATCACACGACAACTGGAAGAACAGCTGGCCATTACTGAGGGTGCAATCGTTGTCCAGTCTACAACTACCGAGGGCCGCAGCGCTGTTGGCCTGAGTTTTCCTTATGGCATGGATATTGATGTAGCATTAAGGGAAGCCAGTACCCGTCTTGATCGAGCCAAACGTTTTTTACCAGACACAATTGATCCGCCAACTATTTATAAACGTGATCCTTCACAAATACCAGTACTGGAACT
>JAOUQA010000100.1 GCA_029879605.1 Gammaproteobacteria bacterium | reverse complement strand
TTGACCACATATGGGCGTTCCAGTGGTTTCTGTGTTGACCCGATAGAAAAAAAACCACTGAATCACTTTTTACCGGGTACGCCAGTGTTATCATTTGGCACCGCAGGGTGCAATTTGGCCTGTAAATTCTGTCAGAACTGGGACATTAGTAAATCAAGGGAAATTGATACCCTGGCTGATGCTGCCTCTCCTCAAAAAATAGCTGAGGTAGCTGAAAGTATGAACTGCCGGAGTGTCGCCTTCACCTATAATGACCCCGTTATTTTTCTGGAATATGCTGTTGATGTGGCCGCTGCCTGTCGGGAAAAAAATATAAAAACTGTGGCTGTTACAGCTGGATATATCTGTGAGCAGCCAGGAAAGGTATTTTATGAAGCGATGGATGCGGCCAATATAGATTTAAAGGCATTTACAGAAGACTTTTATTACAAGTTAACAGGTGGATATTTACAGCCTGTTTTAGATGGCTTGAAATACCTGAAGCATGAAACCAGTGTCTGGTTTGAATTAACAACTTTGTTAATACCAGGTAAAAATGATTCTGATGAAGAGCTGAATGAAATGACGCAGTGGGTTGTCAATGAGCTTGGGCCCGATGTTCCTATGCACTTTACTGCATTTCATCCAGACTGGAAAATGAAAGATATTCCTCCCACGCCCTATGAAAGTCTGGCCAGGGCTCGGAATATAGCGCTTGAAAGTGGTGTTAGATATGCCTATACGGGAAATGTTCATGATAAGGCAGGGGAGAGTACTTATTGTCATCAATGTGGTGCTGTTTTGATTGGTCGTGACTGGTATGAGCTTAGTGATTGGGGGCTGAATGAGCATGGTTGCTGTATACAGTGTAATACAGTTCTGGCTGGTGTATTTGAAGCTGATCCTGGGCATTGGGGTTCAAAACGGCTTCCAGTGAGAATGAGTAGATAAGATTGTTGATTTCTATGGTAATTTTCAGGTTTCTATGGGGGCGCAAATAATAAAAAACACAGGCTTTTTTCCCATCTTTTAGCTGAAATAGGTTATTCTTTACGGATTGGCTAAATAACAAGGGTTAAATGCTTGAGTAAAGGCACTTTGTACATCATTTCTGCGCCATCGGGTGCGGGTAAAACCAGTCTGGTTCGAGAACTGGTTAAGCGTATAAATAATGTTGTAGTTTCGATTTCACACACAACCAGGGTTATGCGTGAAGGTGAGCAAGATGGTATTGATTATCATTTTGTGGATAAAGAAGCCTTTCTTTCTATGGTTGAGCACAGTGCTTTTCTGGAACATGCTAAAGTTTTCGATAACTTTTATGGGACATCGCAGCAGCATGTTGAACAGCAGCTACTGGCTGGGAAAAATGTTATTTTAGAAATTGACTGGCAGGGCGCAAGACAGGTGAGACGTCTGATGCAGGACAGTCAGACAATTTTTATTTTGCCGCCTTCCCAGGAAGCTTTAAAAGAGCGGTTGATGAAGCGTGGTCAGGATAGTGAAGAGGTTATTAATCGTCGTATGCAGGATGCAGTCAATGAAATGTCGCATTATGCAGAATTTGATTACCTGATTGTAAATGATGATTTTGAAACTGCACTTGATGACCTGGCGTGTATTATTAGATCAAATGGACTTAAGCAGATTCGTCAGGAATACAAATTAGAGAAATTACTTATAGGTTTACTTAAATAAGAGGAAATAAAATGGCTCGTTTAACAGTAGAAGATTGTTTGCCAAATGTTGATAATCGTTTTCACCTTGTGTTGGTTGCATCCAAGCGTGCACGTCAGTTAGCAATGGGTGCAGAAGCACTTGTTTCTATAGATAATGATAAGCCGACTGTGCTTGCATTGCGTGAAATTGCAGAAGGTAAAGTGGGCCCCGAAATTCTTGATGAAGTAAGTGCTGAGGAGCATTCAATCGAGGGCAGCGTGACTGAAGAAGAAGTTTCACAGGAGATTTAATAAATGTCAGAGTTTGTTAAACATGTCAGAACTATATCTAGTATTGTTTGTTTGGCAGGCTATTTATTTGTATGCTGTTTGAAGTGTAAATATGATTAGTTATGGTCATTAACACTGATACATTTACCGAAAACAAAGCTAATTTATATGAAGATCCCTCGCGGTTTCTGATTTCAGATCTGTGCCATATAATCGAAGATTATATGAATGAAGAACAGGTGAGGGAAATTTATAATGCTTATCTGTTTAGTGCGCAGGCACATGAGGGGCAGTTCCGTAAAACTGGCGAACCCTATATTTATCATCCAATCTCGGTAGCTAGAATTCTTGCTGAAATGCATATGGATTCGAAGAGTATTGCGGCTGCAATATTACATGATGTAATTGAGGATACGAAAGCCACTAAAGAAAGTATCGCAGAACATTTTGGGGAAGATGTATCTGAGTTGGTCGATGGTGTAAGTAAGTTAACTCATATTCAATTTAAAAATAAAAAAGAGCAGCAGGCACAAAATATCCAAAAAGTCCTGCTGGCTATGACGCGAGATATTCGCGTTATTATGATTAAGCTGGCAGACAGGCTGCATAATATGCGAACGCTTGGTGTTATGCGGCCCGAGAAAAAAAGACGTATAGCAAAGGAGACGCTTGAAATTTATGTGCCTATTGCAAATCGTCTGGGGATTAATAGTTTAAGACTGGAACTGGAGGATCTTGGATTTAGAGCCATGTATCCTATGCGTTATAAAGTTCTTGAGCACATGATCTCGCAATCTAGCGGACACAGAAAAGAAGTAATCAATAAAATACATACCGCGATTACAAATCGACTTAAGGAAATGAATATAGATGCTGGTGTTAGAGCCAGGCGGAAGCATCCTTTTAGTTTGTATAAAAAAATGAAAGATAAAAATCTTGCCTACAAGAATATTTTTGATGTGTATGGGCTAAGAGTTGTCGTTGATACAGTAGATGACTGTTATCGTCTGCTTGGTGTAGTGCATAACTTATTTAAGCCTGTGGCAGGGAAATTTAAAGATTATATTGCCATACCAAAAGAAAATGGATACCAGTCATTACATACTGTTATGTTTGGTCCTCATGGTGTGCCGCTTGAGGTGCAAATAAGAACCATCGAGATGGATATGTTTGCTGAGTCCGGTATTGCTGCGCACTGGTTATATAAAGAAAAAGATGAAAAGGGCGTATTTGATGTGCAGACAAGAACCCGTGAATGGTTGACTGGCCTGCTTGAGATGCAACAAAGCGCGGGGGATTCAGTTGAGTTTCTTGAAAATGTAAAAGTAGATTTATTCCCGGATGAGTTATATGTATATACCCCGGGTGGTGATATTGTAAAGTTACCTCGTAATTCTACCCCGGTTGATTTTGCATATTCAGTACATACTGATGTTGGACATACATGTGTTGCCTGTAAACTAGACAATCGATTTGCGCCACTAAATACACCGCTTTATAGTGGCCAGACTGTTGAGATAATTACTTCGGCTTCTTCGCACCCTAATCCTGCCTGGCTGAATTATGTTGTAACAGCAAAAGCAAGGTCGAATATTCGTAGTTACCTAAAGAATTTACGTGCTGACGAAGCCATAAAGCAGGGGCGTCGTTTATTATCGCGTTATCTAAGAGAAAGAAATATAATTTTAGAGGATTTACCAGAGAAGATATTTGATGATCTTGTGATTGAGTATGGTTATGATTCAGTGAATGAGTTATTGGAGGATATCGGGCTGGGGAACCGGCCTGCCAGTCTGATTGTTAGACGGTTATTTCCAATGGATGATGATTCACTTGAGCAAAGACCTTCTGAGATAAAATCGCTAACACCGCTGGATATAAAAGGTACGGAAGGCATGGTTGTATCATATGCCAAATGCTGTTATCCAATACCCGGTGATCAAATTTTAGGCGTGCTTAGTAAAGGGCGTGGTATTGTGATTCATCAACAGGGATGTAATAACATAGCATCAGAACAGTTAACAGACCGTGCAATAGATGTTAAGTGGGATGATGAAGTGAAGAATGAATTTTCATGTCTTATATACCTGGATGTGAGAAATGAAAGGGGTGTGCTTGCTCGGCTTGCAACAGTGATTTCTGATGAGGCTGCAAATATAGAACATGTAGAAGTTGAAGACAAAGATGGAGTGACTACTACAATATCGTTTCTGATATCACTGCACGGCAGAAAGCATCTGGCAAATATTATGCGCAGGTTAAGAAGAGTGCAGGCAGTACTCAAGATATGGCGAAAATAATTATTAAAGAAGATTAGAATGAAAAAAGAAATTATCTCGACGGATAAAGCGCCACAGGCAATTGGAACATATTCGCAGGCAGTTAAAGTCGATAATGTTGTATATGTGTCCGGGCAAATACCATTAATACCTGAGACAATGGAGCTACTGCAGGGTAGTGTTGAAGAACAGATTCATCAGGTATTTAAAAATCTTATTGCTATTTCTGAAGAGGCAGGTGGTAGTCTTGCCGATATTGTTAAGTTGAATGTTTATTTAACTGACTTGAGTAATTTTCCAACTGTAAATCAGGTTATGTCTGAGTATATATCAGAGCCGTATCCAGCACGCGCGGCAGTTGGAGTTGCGGAACTCCCTAAAGGTGTTCCAGTAGAGATGGATGCCATAATGGTGTTAGACAAGTAGTAAAGACCTTCATGTGACTAGCGCTTTTCTTGAAAATAATCCTTCTGTATTGAGTTTGAAAGGTGTAGGTCCGAGGATCGCCGAGAAATTATCCGGAATTGGTATAGATACAGTTCAGGATGTATTATTTCATTTCCCTTATCGTTATGAAGACAGGACAAGAGTGCTTGCTATAGGCGCTCTACGTCCTGGTAGTGCCGCTATTATTGAGTGTGTTATCGATTACAGTCAGATTGCTTTTTCAAAGAAGGGCAAAAGACGCAGAATGCTTGTATGCCATGTATCAGATGGTACAGGAAGTTTGCTATTAAGATTTTTTTATTTTAACAAGCAGCAGGAAAGTCGATTAGCAAAAGGTGTGCGTATAAGGTGTTTTGGCGAAGTTCGATATGGTGCATCCAGTTATGAAATGGTTCATCCGGAGATTAAAGTTATTAATGGTAATGATTGTGAGCTGGAAAAATCATTGACCCCGGTATATCCATCCTCAGAAGGAATTAATCAGGGGCTATTAAGAACCATTTCGGAGCAGGTATTGCAAAGTTTAGATGATGATAAATTAAAAGAACTGCTGCCTGATAAAATTATTAAAAAATATAATATGCCATTATTGTCAGATGCTATTAAAACTATGCATAGACCCGAGCCAGGTATAGATTTAGAGCGACTATTTGAGGGGCAACATCCTGTAAAACAACGACTTGCATTTGAAGAATTGCTAGTCCAGCATATTAGCCTGCTGTTAATGCGCAAAGACATTAATCAGTGCAAGTCGCTATTACTAAATTCTGATGACAGGTTTATAAACGATTTTTATAAGCAGTTACCATATTCCTTAACTAATGCGCAAAATAGAGTAATAGAAGAAATTTTAGAAGATGTTCTGTCACCAGGAGCAATGATGAGATTGATACAGGGTGATGTTGGGTCAGGTAAAACAGTGGTGGCAGCTGTCGCCTGTTTAAAAGCAATTGAATCTGGTTATCAGTCAGTTTTAATGGCGCCAACAGAAATACTGGCAGAACAGCACTATCATAGTTTTAGTGAATGGTTTGAGCCTCTTGGTATTCAGTTGATACTGTTAACGGGGAAAGCTAAAGCAAAGGAAAGAAAAATTAAAATCGAAGGCATCAGAAGTGGAAAAGTGAATATGGTTATAGGAACCCATGCTCTTTTTCAGAGTGATGTGATTTTTAATAAACTGGCGATGATTATAATAGATGAGCAACATCGGTTTGGTGTTCATCAGAGGTTGTCACTTAGAAATAAAGGTTATGATAAGGGTGTATATCCTCATCAGTTGATAATGACAGCAACACCTATCCCAAGAAGCCTGGCCATGACTGCTTATGCAGATCTTGATTATTCTGTAATAGATGAATTGCCGCCGGGAAGGAAAAAGGTTAAAACATCTGTAATGTCGGCGAGTAAACGAGCTGAAATAATAGAACGAGTCAAACAGTCTTCCGGGCATGGGAGTCAGGTTTACTGGGTTTGTACTTTGATTGAGGAATCAGAAACTTTACAGTGCCAGGCGGCAGAAGATACTTTGATAGAGTTGCAAAATGCATTGCCGGAATTAAGAATTGACCTTGTGCATGGAAGATTGAATCTCAGTGACAAGCAGTCTGTTATGGACAAATTCAAAAATGGTGAAATAGACTTGCTGGTAGCAACAACAGTTATAGAAGTGGGTGTTGATGTTCCCAATGCTACTTTGATGGTTATAGAAAATGCTGAAAGGCTTGGTCTTGCGCAATTGCATCAGCTTAGAGGTCGAGTTGGGCGCGGTAGCAGCGAAAGTCACTGTCTGTTGATGTACAAGTCACCATTATCTGAAAATGCTAAACAACGACTAAGTATTATGCGAGAGTTTAGCAGTGGTTTTGATGTTGCCATGAAAGATCTTGAATTAAGGGGACCGGGTGAGGTTCTAGGTACACGACAGACAGGTGATATGGAATTCAGGGTTGCAGATATAATTAGAGATGAATATTTGCTCAATGATGTAAAAGAGACTGCTGTTGACATATTAAATAATTATTCTGATCGAGTACCGTTGTTAATAAATCGCTGGTTAGGAAGGTCAGACAGGTACGGACAGATTGGCTAAGCCTGTTTAAAAATTAAAAGTAAGAGAGAAAAATTATGTCGGGGTTTGAATCGCGATTAAACTGGTGTCGGCGTAAGCGGTGCTTAACTGTAGATATCCCCGAGGAATATAAAAAATGGTTATTTGATGATTCATCACTTACAGCCAAGCTAACTAGCAAGTGTAACGGTAAATTCAGAGTCGAAGTTTTGTCTGAAAAAAGATCAACCCCTACGCCTGATGAGATTCAGGTTCTGGGAATAAGATATAGAAGCCAGGCTATTATCAGGCAGGTGTTATTGCATTGTGATGATAAGCCATGGGTATACGCGAGATCTGTAATACCAATGACGTCATTAACCGGATCATTAAAAAGGCTATCAAAGTTGGGTAATAAGCCATTAGGTGCAGTATTGTTTTCCAATAAGAGCATTGTACGGCAACATCTTGA
>JAOUQA010000099.1 GCA_029879605.1 Gammaproteobacteria bacterium | reverse complement strand
TAAATCGTTTATTTTCTACTGTTAACTCTCTATAAACTGGCAACTGATCAAAATAGCCTCTTACTACTTCATCTTCTCCCTCATTCTCCAGATACCATTCTTCGTGATTTCCTCTTACTACTAGAACATTATTAGCTTGTAATAGTTTTACTGTTTCTAGCAGTTCTTCTCCATATCCTGCAATATCACCTGCGCAGATAATTTTAGACACATTACTTTTTTTGAATAATGTTATAGCCTCTCGCAAAGGCTCTACAGTTGCGTGAACGTCACTAAGTAAGCCGATTTTAGTTGGCATAATGTTAAATTGGCTATTTAAATAAAATACTTACAGTATAAAACTTCTTTACTATTAATTCTCAATTAACCACCTGTTCCAAGAGTGCCAAACCAGAAATCTGTATTTTTCTCCAGGAATTCGTCATAACGCATATAATGTGAACCATCGCATGAAAAATTTAATCCAATCATGCCATTTATTACGTTCAATGATCCTGCCCTCAAATAAACATTATCATCCGCAAATCTCAACTGGCGAAATATATCAAAAATCTCGCTTATCTGTTCTGCAGGTACAATCGCTCGCCGGTCATATTCATGCCTTGGATAAGCCAGGCAAATATCAGGATCTATAATCTCATCAAAATTTAAAATGCGATAATTGAAAGGGTCATCAATTAACCACATTGTTGCTCGACTACTGGAAAAATGAAGCTTACCATGAAATACACCATGCTCAGTTATAAGCTCATTCATGATTGGTAGCACCTCATCCAGGTGCTTATCCATCTGGCTATCAATTCGTTGCTGATGAAAAACAATATTACGAATGGCTGGATCGCCTTTTATCTGTCTCCAGTTATCTGGTTCAACATATCTTTTTTCAATATCTGGCAGTTCTCGTAAATCAAAATCAGCCCCTAAAAATCCTGAACGCTCGCCATTTTTATTTCTTATTACCTGTATTGCTGTAAATGATGGTCTCTTTTTATTTCTACTTATGTAAGCATCTGAAAGCTTAAAGTCAGTCGTACCGATTATGCCTTCCATATAAGGCCTGTTCATTCTATCGCGCCCAAAATGGCTGCAATCTTCTCCACCCTGAATTATATTACTGGTTAGTTGTTTACCATTTACGTCTAAAACATATAAATGTTTACAATATGACAGATCAGGCAATATCACATGCAATATTGTTTCCAGCTTTTCACGTGAATCTAGAACTCTTGAACACTCAATCCCAAGATTGTGCATGGACTCGCCAAGCATAGCTGTTAGCTTTTCCCGCTGGCTACGTATGCTTTCTTTTAAACTGCTTTCGCTCATCTTGATTAACTATCTAAAATAGTTTTAATGAAGGTAATTATGAATCATGAACTATACTTGTCTTTTCTTGATACAGTAATTAAGTAATATTAAATCTACTGATAACAGAACTGTTTAATCAATTAAACGGTGTAATCTCGCGTCATGCGTCTGAAAGTGCACCACAAACCATTCATTCATTAACTGTTTTAACTTTTCGATATCTTCATCTGATTCGTATGAATCAGTGATTGCTCCAATATCTTCCAGTAACCTGGCATGATCTTTTCGATGCTCTTCATACTGATCATATTTTTCATGCTTCATGATTTGTTCTTCAAGCATAAAATGACCAGCTATTTCTGCATAAATTTCGTTCAGGCTATTCACCATACTTGTCTTGCCCCTGGATTTACTAAACACAGAATTAATTAATTTTATTAATTCTTCATGCTCATAATCTACTCCAGAAATTCCTGTGCAGAAAGCGTCACGCCATTCAATCAACTGCATCATAACTCACCTGTTATTTCTTTTTCGGCCGTTCCCAGCCATTAATACTTTTCTGTGGTACTCGACTAATAACCAGGTTGTCTTTGTCAACATTCTTGGTAATTGTCGCACCTGCACCAATAGTCGCGCCTTCTTCTACTACGACAGGTGCAACCAGTTGTGTATCTGATCCAACAAAAACATTATCTTTTATTACTGTCTTATGTTTATTAGCCCCATCATAGTTACAGGTAATTGTCCCAGCACCTATGTTTACATTCTTACCCATCTCTGTATCACCTATGTAACTCAGATGATTCACTTTACTCCCAGCACCAATGTCTGACTTTTTAATCTCTACAAAATTCCCGACTCGACTATTATCATGCAAATATGTCTCTGGCCTTAATCGAGCAAACGGACCTACGTCCACATTATTTCCTATAATTGTATCTTCTATTACACAATTAGCCTTTATTGTTACATTTTCGCCAATGGTCGAATTTGTAACAACAACATTAGGCCCAATTGTTGTACCGGTACCAATTTTTACATTTCCTTCAATTATTACATTGACATCAATAAATACATCATTACTAATATCAACCTGCCCCCTGATATCTATTCTTGCGGGGTCTACCAGGGTAACACCATCAGCCATCAATTTATTTGCAATATTAGCCTGATGAATACGCTCCAGGGCAGCAAGCTGTAACCTGTTATTTATACCTTCTACTTCCCAGGGCTCAGATGGATGCGAGGTTATAATTTCTATGCCATCTTTCGCAGCCAGGGCAAATATATCTGTTAAATAATATTCACCCTGGGCATTATTATTATCAACACGTTCCAGTAAGGACTTTAGCAATTCACCCCTGGCCGCTAAAATCCCTGTATTAACTTCGTTAATCTTTTTCTGCTCTTCACTGGCATCTTTCTGTTCAATGATACCTGTTACTTTATCATGCTTATCACGAATAATACGTCCATAACCTGTTGGCGTTTCCAGCCTGACTGTCATCAAGGCAATTTTATTCTCAAAATCTTCCAGTAATAATTGCAGACTCTCAACAGATGTCAGGGGTACATCGCCATACAGTATCAGCACATCATTTTTAAGATTTACAGCTTCCAGACCATGCTGTACTGCGTGACCTGTACCCAACTGCTCTTTCTGTTCTACCCACTTTGCCTTAAAGTGGTAACAACCGGCTTTCACCTGTTCACCACCATGGCCATAAACAATTACAACCTCATCGGCACCCAGTTTTTGAGCCGTATCATAAACATGCTCAACCAGCGGTTTCTTAGCCAGTGGATGAAGCACCTTTGGCATAGCTGATTTCATGCGAGTACCTTTACCCGCAGCCAGGATAACGACACTTAATCCCATTTTTTTTCCTTACTCTGATACATTATCTTTTCCTGTTACGAATTTTCTTAATGGTTTCTAACATAGCAGCCATTTCAGCCAGCTCCGCTTCGGCCCTGGCATAATCCATCTCGGATCGCCTGTCAGCCATAGTTTCTTCAGCTCGCCGTCTCGCTTCCAGCGCTTCTGCCTCATCCAGGTCTTCAGCTCTTATTGCCGTGTCAGCCAGGACTGTGACGTGATGTGGTTGAATTTCCAGTATACCCCCAGAAATAAAATAAGATGTATCTTCATCATTTTCATCACGTACCCTGACTTCACCGGGTACTAGTCGGGTCAGTAATGGCGCATGCCTGGGAGCGATACCTAATTCACCCATCTCACCAGGGGCAAATACCATGGTCGCTTGACCAGACCAGATATCTCTTTCCGCGCTAACAATATCAACCTGTATGAGCACCGCTATTATAAATCCTTATAATCTATCTGTATTCAACAGTTTAACCTATCCAGACAGTTTTTTGAGCTAATAAAAAACCGGGTAAAACCCGGTTTTTTATTAGCACATTATAACTATCGATTAGAGGCTACTTGCGACCACGCACTTTCTTAATGGTCTCCATCATAGCTGCAGCTTCTGCCAGCTCTGCCTTGGCTTTGGCATAATCCATATCGGATTTTCTATCATCCATCGCCTCTTCAGCATCCTGTTTGGCTTTCAATGCAGCTGCTTCGTCCAGATCCTCTGCTCGAATAGCTGTATCTGCCAGAACAGTCACCACGTGGGGCTGTATTTCCAGAATACCTCCGGAAATAAAATAAGACTCTTCATCACCTTGCTGATCCTGAACCCGTACTTCACCTGGTTTTAAACGCGTCAGCAAAGGGGTGTGGCGAGGCGCAATACCCAGCTCACCCATTTCGCCTGGTGCAAATACCATGGTCGCAGGTCCTGACCAGATTTCTTTTTCAGCGCTGACAATGTCAACGTGTATCGTCATAGCCATATAATTGGCCTCACTTCATCTCTTTGGCTTTTTCAGCAACTTCGTCGATGCCACCTACCATGTAGAATGCCTGCTCAGGCACATGGTCGTATTCACCGTCCAGGATAGCCTTAAAGCTGGCCAGGGTCTCTTTCAGCGATACATACTTACCAGCAGAACCCGTAAAGACTTCCGCTACGAAGAATGGCTGAGACAGGAAGCGCTGGATCTTACGAGCACGGGCAACCGTTTGCTTATCTTCATCTGATAACTCATCCATACCCAGGATAGCAATGATATCTTTCAGCTCTTTATACCGCTGCAATGTACCCTGTACACCACGAGCAATATTGTAATGATCGACACCAACTACCTGTGGATCTAGCTGACGTGATGTTGAGTCCAGTGGATCAACCGCAGGATAAATACCTAATTCTGCAATCTGACGAGAAAGTACTAATGTCGCATCCAGATGAGCGAAAGTAGTCGCTGGCGATGGGTCGGTCAAGTCATCCGCAGGTACATATACCGCCTGGAACGAAGTAATCGAACCAGTTTTAGTTGAAGTAATACGCTCCTGCAGTACACCCATTTCTTCAGCCAGCGTTGGCTGGTAACCTACCGCTGAAGGCATACGGCCTAACAGGGCTGATACTTCGGTTCCCGCCAGTGTGTAACGATAGATATTATCGATAAACATCAGTACATCACGACCTTCATCACGGAAATGTTCCGCCATGGTCAGGCCTGTCAGCGCCACACGCAGACGATTTCCTGGAGGCTCATTCATCTGGCCATATACCAGGGCAACCTTATCCAGTACGCCACCTTCTTCCATTTCGTGGTAGAAGTCATTACCTTCACGGGTACGCTCACCAACACCTGCAAATACTGAGAAACCACTGTGCTCAACAGCGATGTTACGAATCAACTCCATCAGGGTTACAGTCTTACCTACACCTGCACCACCGAAAAGACCAACCTTACCACCCTTGGCGATAGGCATGATCAGGTCGATAACCTTGATACCGGTTTCGAGGATTTCTACCTCTGATGACAAATCTTCATACTTGGGAGCAGCTCGGTGTATAGGTAATGACTCTTCAGCACCAATCGGGCCAGCTTCATCAACAGGCTCACCCAGAACATTCATTACACGACCCAGTGTTTTCTTGCCTACAGGCACAGTAATTGGTGCGCCAGTGTTTACTACGTCAATACCGCGTTTCAAACCATCGGTTGAACCCATGGCAATTGTACGTACTACACCATCACCCAATTGTGCCTGAACTTCTAATGTCAGGCTGGCACTTTCGATTCTTAACGCATCGTACACCTTGGGAATGCTGTCCCTTGGGAACTCAACGTCGATCACCGCACCGATGATTTCGACAACTTTTCCAGCACTCATAGACTGATCCTCTAACTAAACTTAAATTCTTTATAAACGACTAAACCGCAGCCGCACCTGCAACGATTTCAGAAATTTCCTGGGTAATAGCTGCCTGACGTGCTTTGTTATACATGGTTTCAAGCGAGCTAATAATGTCACCGGCATTGTCGGTTGCACTTTTCATAGCAATCATTCGTGCAGACATTTCGCAGGCAATATTTTCTACAACACCCTGATAAACCTGTGATTCAACGAAACGCATTAACAGGGTTTCAAGAATCACTTTGGAATCAGGCTCGTAAATATAATCCCAGTGATGTTTTAACTGTGCATCGTCAGGACCTGCAACGGGTAATAACTTGCTAACAACAGGTTTCTGCGTCATGGTGTTTACAAAATCATTACTTACCAGGTACAGCTCATCAATATTGCCTTCGGCAAATGAATCAAGCATGACCTTTACCGTTCCGATCAATTCTTCGATATGGGGCGTGTCACCTAAATGACTTGCCTGTGCAACCAGGTTAGCGCCACGACGCTTGAAATACTCAACCGCTTTACGGCCAATCGCAACCACATCAATCTCTATACCCTTGTCATGATGAACCATCATTTCACTAACAGTTTTCTTGAACAGGTTAACGTTCAAACCACCACATAGACCACGGTCTGATGTAATTACAATATAACCTACACGCTTAACTTCTCGCTCGACCATAAACGGATGTTTTATTTCCGCATGGGCATGAGCCAGGTGACAAATCACATTACGCATTTTTTCTGCATATGGACGTGTCGCAGTCATGCGATCCTGGGCTTTACGCATTTTACTGGCGGCAACCATTTCCATTGCTTTAGTGATCTTCTGAGTATTTTTAATACTCTTGATCTTACTTCGGATTTCTTTTGCACCGGCCATGATTTATCTCCGACTACCAGACGCCATTAGCTTTAAATGCTTCTACCGCGGCTTTCATTTGACTCTCGATATCATCGCTGAAATCACCGGTTTCATTGATTTTATTTACCAGGTCAGCATTGTTGCTCTTCAGGTATGACAGCATGGCTGCTTCAAAATCAAGAATCTTGTTAACTTCAACATCATCCATATAACCTTTATCAACGGCATACAGAGTAAACGCCATATCAGCGATATCCATCGGTGAATACTGAGACTGTTTCATCAGTTCAGTTACGCGAGTACCTCGCTCTAACTGAGCACGGGTTGCATCATCAAGATCAGATGCAAACTGAGCAAACGCAGCAAGCTCACGATACTGAGCCAGTGCCAGACGAACACCACCACCCAGTTTCTTGATAATTTTAGTCTGTGCGGCACCACCTACTCGTGATACTGATAGACCCGCATTAATCGCTGGACGAATACCGGCGTTAAATAAATCGGATTCCAGGAAAATCTGGCCATCGGTAATCGAAATTACGTTGGTTGGTACGAATGCAGATACGTCACCGTCCTGAGTCTCGATAATCGGCAACGCGGTTAATGAACCAGTTTTACCTTTTACAGCGCCATTAGTATGTTTTTCAACATAAGCCGCATTAACGCGTGATGCACGTTCTAATAAACGTGAATGTAAATAGAAAACATCACCAGGATATGCTTCGCGACCTGGAGGACGACGTAACAATAATGACACCTGGCGATAAGCCCATGCCTGTTTAGTTAAATCATCATA
>JAOUQA010000098.1 GCA_029879605.1 Gammaproteobacteria bacterium | reverse complement strand
CTTGAGATTACTGTGCTTGATGAAAGTCATCCTGGATACAAGTTGACACAACAGAAAACTAATAGCCTTGTGTATGGTCGGCGATCTATTTTTACTTTATGTAAAAAATCAGTTTTAGTCAGTGAATTCTTTTTATCAGGAATAGTAGAGTAAAGAAAGTAAAATATGGTCAAGCAGGGGTTATTATTTTTAAAAAAAGATTTATTATTTCATCAACTATTTCATCAATAGGCATATCTGTCAGGCGGTCAGTCGGTCGTAGGCATTTTAGTAATAAGACTTCACGTATCATGCCCTGATAAATTAAAGAAGCCGCTTCAACATTCATGGGTTTTATTTTTTCATGATTAATTAGTTCTGAAAGATTATATTCTATATAGTCTGTGAAGCTTTTCCAGCGATTAAGAAAGAACTCCTGGCTGGCAGTATTGCCTTCAAGCTGGGAGTGCATTTCCATTTTTAGTAAATCGGGCTGGTTTATGATGCTGTTAACAAAAACAGTTGTCATGCCTCGGAGAACTTGTTCAAAGCCAATATCTTCAGCAACTACTGTTTCAACATAGCTTTCACGAGTACATGAAAATTCATGTAGGACCGATTCATATAATTCATCTTTAGATTTAAAGTGCCGATATAAAATGGCGGGACTGACGCCAACTTCTTTAACTATTTCATCAATAGAAACACCGTGAAAGCCACTTCTTGCAAACAGGTGTTTAGCGACTTCAATAATTGAGGTCCTGCGTTCTTCCGCAGATAGACGTTTGGTTGGAGATGCGTCCTGCATGATATATGCAATAAAAAAGCAGGTACGGAATAGTACCTGCTTATAGAGTATTGATTATGATTTTTTAATCATAAACTCGAAAGCGCCATCGGCTTCTGAGCTTGAAAGTAATTCATTACCTGTTTGTTTACAGAAAGCTTCAAAGTCTTTTACTGAACCTGGATCAGTAGCAATAATTTTTAAAACCTGGCCACTTGAAAGTTCACCAATTGCTTTTTTAGCACGTAGGATTGGGAGTGGACAGTTTAAGCCTTTTGCATCTAATTCTGCGTCGAAACTCATGGAGTTATCTCCTATAAAATATGTAAGAAAAATCAAAAAGATTTAGTTAGTGATCGTTTACTTACAATAATATTTAATGATTAATTTGTCAATATTGCAGAGTACAGAATATTCGAAATTAGTAAAAACGGAATAAATGAGAATAATATTTTTAATTAATTCAATAAGTTATATGGTTATCAAATACTGATATTTATCTGTAATTTATTCTAGTTTGATGTATCCATCACTATCAATACTAAGTCTAACGGGTGTGAGACCAGTGCCATTACATGGCCCCTGGATACAAGATCCTGATTCAATAGTGAATGTTGCACCATGAAGGGAGCACTGGATACAGGATTTATCGATATTGAGGAAATCATTAGGAAGCCATTCGAGATTGACGCCTGTGTGAGGGCATTGATTAAGATAGCCATATACCTGGCTGTTCTTTTTTATAATAAAAACAGGTGGTTCAAGTTCAAATCCCATGCTACCGGGATCATTCAGGTCATCAAGATGACATAGTTTAGTAGACATCTGTAATTTCCAGGTTGGTTAAACCATTTTGTGTGCATTTTAATCCAGCCAGTCTGGTTGCGTAAATGAGAGATTTTTCCAAGGTTCCGAGCTTAAGAAAGGCATGTATAAATCCTGCGATGAAAGTATCTCCTGCACCTATCGTATCAATAATATTTTCAGTGGTAGTTGCTGGGCATGAATATAAGTCTTCATGATTAATGGCATTAGCGCCACTGGCTCCCCAGGTACAGATAAAGATTTTTTCAGGATATAGAGAATGAAAATGTTGTATACAGTCAGTCGCTGTCTTAAAGTGTAGTGACTCAGCATAAGGTCTTGATATGAAAATGATATTAGCAAAATCAATCAGGCTTTGACTATTCTCTCTAGGTTTTTCAAGTTCCAGGGAGATGGTTTTTTCATATTGGCTTGCTGTGTCCATGATTTTACGTGTTTCATGGATATTTCTACTTTCAAAATGAAGCCAGTCAAATCTATCGAGTTGAATTTGATTAAATTGATGGTGGCTGAGTTCTGGTAGATTACGATAGTGAATAATAGTTCTAGAACCAGATTTTTGACTAAGCGATATATAAGATGTAGGCGTAGTATAGCCTGATAGCTGGCAGTCAGATGGTAATTCTATATGATTGTTATGAAGATCATCTAGAAGAAATGAACCTGAACCGTCATCTGTAATATTGGCAGCCAGGGTGCAGTTATGGTTGAGCTGGCTTAGTATAGTTGCGGTATTGGATGCATTGCCACCACGTCTAAAATCCTGTGCCAGAGCTCGTGCTTCACAATCTTCTTCTGGGTAGTTCTGAAGGTGATTAATGATATCAAGTGTTACAATACCGGTGAGTAAGATGTTAGCCATATTAGTTAAATTATAGAAAAATTGCTGAATACTGTATTAAAGTATAAATATGTCATAATCAGGCCTGGTTACAAATTGTAAAAAATCTTATGCCGATTGAAACAATAATTATTATATTGCTGGGTATAGTATCACTGTTGATACTGTCAAATTTATACATGATGTATAAAATTAAGCAAATTTCGGACGGTATTGCGCAGTATTCAACTCTGGATAGTGAATTAACGCTGGAGATAAAAACAGAAATAGCGGGTATTAGAGAGCAATTGTTAGCAAAGCAGAGTGAATTGCTACAGAATCTTGAGCGCAGGCTTGGAGAAATGTCCGAGCACCAGGCAGATCGTTTTTCCAGTTTTAGAGAGAGTATTCAGAATACTCTGATGCAGCACCGTCAGGGATTTGAGGAAAGACAGCTGGAGACTCTAAAAATTCAGCAGGAAAATTTAAGTCAGGGTATGCAGCATGTGCAGCAACAGGTTACAGATGCATTAAGTCGTTACGGGGATGAGCTTGGTAAGCGAATGGATGCTTTGACAAAATCAACTGATGAGAGATTGAATAATATTAGTGGCCAGGTAGAGAAAAGGCTGAATGAAGGATTTGAGAAAACAACTGCAACATTTACTGATGTATTGAAGCGACTGGCGCTTATTGATGAGGCACAGAAAAAAATTGCTGAGTTATCAGGTAACGTTGTCAGTTTGCAGGAAGTGCTATCAGATAAGCGATCTCGAGGTGCGTTTGGTGAAGTTCAGCTGAATGCGCTGGTAAGGAATGTTATGCCAGAGACTAGTTTTGAATTTCAGTATACACTGCCTAATGATACCCGTGTTGATTGTATGCTTTTTTTGCCAGAGCCAACAGGCAATATTGCGATTGACTCAAAATTTCCCCTGGAATCATTTCGGCAAATGACTGATATTGATGTGGCTAAAGGTGATCGTCAGTTTGCTGAACGTCAGTTTAAGCAGGATATACGTAAACACATTAAGGATATTGCCAGCAAATATATACTTCCTGGTAAAACATCTGATGGTGCTGTTATGTTTATTCCTGCAGAAGCTGTTTTTGCAGAAATACATGCTCATTTTTATGATCTGGTTGAAGAGGCGCACCGAGCCAGGGTGTGGCTGGTTTCGCCAACGACCCTGATGGCAGTTTTGACCACGGCACGAGCTGTTTTGAAGGATTCTGCAACTCGTAAACAGGTTCATTTGATTCAGGACCATCTGGTTGCGCTGTCCAGAGATTTTGACAGGTTTACAGTCAGGATGAATAATCTCAGTAAGCATATACACCAGGCACAAAAGGATGTTGAAGATGTGAACACGTCTGCAAAAAAAATCAGTAATCGATTTGAAAAAATTGAAAAAGTTGAAATTTTAGAGGAAGATTCGTCTATATTATTAAAGTCTTCTACAACAGAAGCCATCGAAGAATAAATATTTTTTAGAGTTTTATAAAGGGATAGTCCTATGAGTGACCACAGTGATCGGCGCAAAGACCAAAGATTTGTAGCGCCTGAAGATTTAAGTTTGCAAATTGTGTTCTCATCTGAGCATCCTGGGTTACTGGGTAAAACTATAGATAGTTCAGCAATTGATATTTCAGCATCAGGCCTGAAAATATTGTTTTCTCATATGCTTAAGAAAGACAGTGTTCTTGATATGTGGATTACTCTGAAAAATGAAAATAGAAAGTTTTTTCTTACTGGTAATGTTCGATGGTGTACCGAGTTAAGTGGTGAAGATGTATTTGAGGCGGGTGTTATTTTAAGAGATCGTCGCGATACAGTGACGGATCTTGTCGAATGGCGTAAGTTGGTTAAATCACTGCTGGTAGCGGCATAGCATATTCTAAATGGATGAGTCATGTAGATTATGTAAAATAATCTCCAGCTTTGAGTTTATTGTTGTGTCTGTTGTAATTTTTTTCCTGTATTTTTTGATCTGGGGTTAATAGCTACGCTTCATTATATAGACTTGCTATTTCAATGAAGCCTTCTTCATCTTCATGGCGTCGAAGCATGCCAGAGCGACAGTCGCTTAGGTCAGATTCAAACCTGATACGGTGTCGTCGAGGTTTATCAGCACGTCTTGGTGATTTAGCGAGTCTTCTTTCGCAACCTGTAATAAACAGGATTTCATCATGATTAAGGTGGTCTTTTATCATTTCTTTCTCTCCTGATATAACTAATAGATTCTTAATAGCTGTCTGTCAAATTGTTAATAATTGATAAATATGGAGGACATAGTCAGGGCAAGTGTGATAAAAAAGCTAGCGGAGACTATGGATGATGAGACATTATTATTAATATAATCAATAATTTACTTAAATAATTTCCCGATTGTATTCAAGGGCGGTAAATGTGAGGGTAGCGACAGGTTAGATATTTTTGCCATGTGGGTAAATTTAAAGTATTAATAGGCTATTAAAAATGCAGGAGGCTGCATATGTCAGAAAAACACCCTGTAATTGCGGTTACCGGTGCTTCAGGTGCAGGTACAACGGTGGTACAACAGGCATTTAAATATATTTTTAGAAGACAGAATATTAATGCCTGTTTTATCCATGGTGATGGCTTTATGCGGTATGAGGCCCGAGAGATGGAGGCACGTATTAAAGATGCCACTGAGAAAGGTAAAGCTGTTAGTTGCTATGGCCCGGAATTAAATGATTTTGAAAAGTTGCAATCAGTTTTCAGGACGTATTCGGAAAATGGGCATGGGAAAATAAGACGCGCAATCAATACTGAAGAACATGCGACAAGGTTCAGTAAATCAGTGGGTTCTTTTACTGAATGGGAGGATATTCCGGGTAATACGGATTTACTGTTTTATGAAGGTATGCATGGAGGTGTTGTTTCCGAAACATGGACAAGAAGAAAAATGAGTGATTCCCATAATCCGATTGTGAAAGAGGAAAGACGAGGCAATCATGCAGGTAATGTGATTGATGTGGCTCGGTATGTTGATTTATTGATTGGAGTTGTTCCCGCGATTAATCTTGAATGGATTCAGAAAATTCATTTAGATAACCATCGTGCGAGATTATGCCCGGAAGATACAACGACGACGATTCTTGATCGGTTGCAGGATTATATTCACTTTATTGTTCCCCAGTTTTCAGTAACGGATATAAATTTTCAGCGAGTACCTATCGTTGATACGTCAAATCCGTTTATCGCAAGAGATGTGCCTACAGAGTCTGAAAGTATAGTCGTGATACGTTTTAGAGAGCCGGCCAAGTATGATTTCCCATTGTTATTAAAGCGCATCAATAAGTCATTTATGTCCAGACCTAACACCATGGTTATTCCAGGTGGTGAAATGAGGCATGCTCTGGAGGTTATATGTGCTCCCATCATAGAAAGACTATGTAAGAATAGCCACAAGGGCAGGGATTAATCGCCAACTTTCGCTTCTTCATATCGATTTCTATTGCCCGTCAAAGATGCATTATCTTCTGATTGATGGGCTGAGTCCGAGTCATACGAATAACCAGAGTTATTCTGTGATTTTTGACTGGAGCCTGAATATTGAGCATTAGGTGGAGTTTGTAGTATATAAACGATACCTGAAATAGCGAGTCCCAGGGTGATGAAAACTTTAATGGTGAGTGCTGTTTTTGAGTTCATAGATATTTTTAAGCCAGAGTGTTTATTATCCGCCCCTCTGTTTCATAGTTTAACCCGCTGAACTTTCGGCGATCATGTTCTTGGCGACGTTCATTAGAAATGGTCAATGATATTTGACGTCTTTCCCGCGTGAGTCGACGATCTGAAAAAATAGTTGGTAATGAGCTGTCGCTGGATTCTCTACTCATAGAAAATTGAATTTGAGCACGTTTTTGTGAGTGCCTTGCTGGAGCATGCGTTCTCTGGACTGGTGTTATCTGGGTCATAGTTAAATATATTTGTTAGATTAATAATTATGTCGTCTTCAAAAATCAGAACTTTAGAAATTACCTTTATATTTTAAGAGTAAATATAATGCTTAGCGTTTTAATCGGTTTGATACATGAATTCAGGGAGCTGTATTTTTTCAAGCTTGTTATTTAATAAACGATGTTTACCGCCTGTAGAGAACTTCACAACTGCAAAACCATAATCGCTCAGCTGCTCAATTGTTACTTTCTGGCCAGTGCTTTTAATACGTACATGTTCACCGATTGAAAGGGCTTTATTTTCATTTAACATTTTAGTCTCCTAAATTTAATAATAATAAACCAGTTATATTAGTTAATTATGTTATAAACTTAGATTACTTTGTTAGATAATTCAAGTATCTTGATGTTTTTAATAGTTAAATTATATTTCGGGTGTTTCTGGATGAATGATGCTAGTTAGCTGAGTGGGTTGCTGAGGTGCATTTTTAGGTTGCACAGGAGGCATGCGGTGACTGATGCGAGTGTATTCATTTTCCATTAAATGCTGATAAATTGTTGTGTAAGCTAGTACATTGCTGACATATTCCCTGGTTTCAGTAAATGGAATCGTTTCAATCCAGCGTATAGCGTCCATTTGCTGGGTTTCAGGTAGCCATTTCTGTACCCGGTGAGGTCCGGCATTGTAAGCAGCAGTGGCCAGCACAGGTTGACTGTCATGACGTTTTAGCATTTTTCCCAGGTAGCCGGTGCCAAGTCGAAGATTGATGTCTTCCTGGAGCAGGCTTTTCTTGCCCCTGTATCGCAGGTTCATAGACCTTGCTACTGAACGAGCAGTTCCAGGCATAAGTTGCATAAGTCCCAGTGCTCCCTGTGAGGAGCGAGCATCTTTCATAAATGAGCTTTCTCGTCTTATAACGGCATAGG
>JAOUQA010000097.1 GCA_029879605.1 Gammaproteobacteria bacterium | reverse complement strand
GCTTCTCCGCTTCGTCCAGGGCGTAGAACACTTCTTTACCCACGTCGATACGGAACAGTGGCGGCATGGCAACATAAACATGACCGGCTTCAACCAGTGGACGGAAGTGACGCAGGAACAGGGCACATAATAAAGTGGCGATGTGATAACCGTCAGAATCCGCATCCGCGAGAATACAGATTTTGCCATAACGCAAATCACTCAGTTTATCGCTACCCGGTTCAACACCGATGGCAACTGAAATATCGTGTACTTCCTGCGATGCCAGCACCTGGTCCGGCTCGACTTCCCAGGTATTTAAAATTTTTCCACGCAGCGGCATGATAGCCTGGAATTCACGGTCTCGCGCCTGCTTGGCTGAACCACCGGCTGAATCACCTTCCACCAGGAACAGTTCGGTACGGCTCACATCGGTAGAACTGCAATCCGCCAGCTTGCCCGGTAAGGCCGGACCCTGGGTCACTTTTTTACGCGCTACTTTTTTACCGGCACGTAAACGTTTCTGTGCATTATCTATGGCCAGCAGCGCAATGCGCTCGCCGTCTTCCGTGTGCTGGTTGAGCCATAAACTGAAGGCATCTTTCACCACGCCGGAAACAAAAGGCGCACATTCACGGGAAGATAATTTTTCTTTTGTCTGGCCGGAAAAAGCCGGGTCTTCCATTTTGACTGATAATATATAACTGACTTTATCCCAGACATCTTCCGGTGAGATTTTTACTCCCCGGGGAATAAGATTGCGGAATTCACAGAACTCACGCACTGCTTCGGTAAGACCGGTACGCAGACCGTTTACATGGGTGCCGCCCTGGGCAGTGGGAATTAAATTCACATAGGATTCAGTGACCGCTTCACCACCCTCGGGTAACCAGAGCAGGGCCCAGTCCACCGCTTCATGCTCGGCGCTGAAGCTGCCGATGAAAGGTGTCTCGGGTAACAGCTCGTAACCTTTCAGGGTTTCCAGCAGGTAATCAGTTAAACCGTCTTCGTAATACCACTCGTCGGTCTCGCCACTTTTCTCATCGAAAAACACCACGTGCAGGCCGGGGCATAACACCGCCTTGGCGCGTAACACGTGACGCAAACGGGAAAGAGAAAACTTAACTGAATCAAAATATTTTGCTTCCGGCCAGAATCGAATATAGGTACCGGTATTCTTTTTACCGACATCACCGATGACTTTCAGTTTCTGGGTTTTGTCGCCATGGGCAAAGGCAATGCTGTATTCCTTGCCATCACGCTTGATAGTCGCTTCCAGTTTCTTCGACAGGGCATTAACCACGGAAACACCCACACCGTGCAGGCCGCCTGAAAACTGGTAATTTTTATTCGAAAACTTACCACCGGCATGGAGCTTGGTCAGGATAACTTCTACACCGGGGATTTTCTCTTCCGGGTGCTTATCCACCGGCATACCACGGCCATCATCAGCAACACCCAGCGAACCGTCTTTATAGAGTGTCACCTGGATACGACTGGCGTGACCAGCTACGGCTTCATCAACACTATTATCAATGACTTCCTGGGCCAGGTGGTTGGGACGGGTGGTATCGGTGTACATCCCGGGTCGTTTCTGGACAGGTTCCAGCCCGGTGAGGACTTCTATGGCAGAAGCGTCATATGAACTCATTCAGTATCTCTTTCTCTTTATATAACGTCTTGTGGCAGGAACTATACATGGCTCACTGGAAAAATAGAATCCTGAAGATGAAAACTTGAGAGCTTTATGACATTTCACCGTGATTATCACCCATGCCCCCGCCCGGCAGACAAACTCCGCTTTACCCTGCCATGGCCAGGCTTTAATCTTAGACCTATGACAATCGAAGCCGCCAATCCCGCGATTAACGCGACAGTTACCGCCTCTGCCGGTAGTGGAAAAACCTGGATGCTGGTTACCCGTATCCTGCGCCTGTTGCTGGATGATGCCGAACCCGGCGGCATTATGGCCCTGACCTTTACCCGTAAAGCCGCCGGTGAAATGCAGCAACGTTTATTTGAGCGCCTGTTTGCCATGGCCACTGCCGATGATGATTCACTCGATAACAGCTGGCAGAACTGGGTATTACTGCCGATGACACCATTCGCGCAAAAGCCCGTGCCCTGTATGATTTTCATCAATACTGTGATTACCCGGTACGCACCCAGACCTTTCATTCCTTTTGCCAGGATATTCTTGCCCGTTTTCCACTGGAAGCGGATGTACCACCGGGATTTGATTTACTGGAAAACACATCCATTTTAATTGAACAGGCACGGGAAGGTTTTTATAACGAAGCCGCTATTAATATGAGTGGCGAACATGCCCGGCAACTGGAATCCTTTGTCAGCGCCTGTGACGGGCTGTTTAATGCCAATAAATCACTGCAAAGTTTTTTAGATCAACGCAGTGACTGGTGGGCATTCACTGAACAGCAAGCTGATCCCTGCGGCTACGCAAACCAGGTGTTACAGCAACAACTGGATATCGATCCCGATAAAGATTTTATAAAAGAATTTTTTAGCGACCACCTGCTGGAAGATTTAAACCAGTTTGCCAGGCTACTGGCCCGGCATGACACCAGAACAAATTTAGATCATGCCGATATCATTGCCATGCTACTGGCAAACAACACGAAAGATGAAGCTGCTTTTATACAACTAAAACCGGCTTTTCTAACCAGTAAGAACGAGGCGATGAAAAGTCGCAAGGATAGCCAGGCATTAAGAAAAAAACTGGGCGATGATACTGACACCCTGCTGGAACTGAATGACATTATCACCAATAAAATCCTTAACACCATGGATCTGCACAATCGCCAGCAAACATTACAGCTCAACCGGTTATGGTTTAGCTGTGGTCAGCGTTTTATTGAACACTACCAGCGTTTAAAACGCGAACTACGCACCCTGGATTTTACCGACCTGGAATGGAGTACTTATAAACTGTTACAAAATTCAGATAATGCCCAGTGGATTCAATACAAGCTTGATCAACGCATTAATCATTTATTAATTGATGAATTCCAGGATACCAACTCGACCCAGTGGCAGTTAATTTTACCCTTACTGGAAGAAATGGCTGCATCTGAACAGGAACGACCACGGAGTGTTTTCCTGGTGGGCGATGAGAAACAGTCTATTTACAGTTTTCGCCGTGCCAAACCCGAACTCCAGTCACAGGCGGCTGACTGGTTAGAACAACATTTACAGGCACAGGCTTTTCCATTAAATAAATCCTGGCGATCATCTAATGCCATTATTCACAGTGTGAACCAGGTTTTTCAACAACCGGAACTGCAGGTTTTATTACCCGGTTTCAAACCACATGAAACCCATTTAAATAACCTGTATGGCCGGGTTGAAGTCCTGCCCCTGTGGCAAAAAGAAAAACAGAAAAAAGATGACAGCATTCCCGATGAACTGCGCAATCCTTTACTGGAACCCCGGCCAGAAGAAACCGGTTTACATTATGAAGAAGGCAAATGCATTGCGGCTCGCATTCAGCAGTTAATGGCACAGCCGGTTATGCTGAATGAAGCGAATAATGCCCGGCCTCTCAGCTATGATGATATTTTTATCCTGGTGCGCAAACGCAACCATGTGGCAGATTATGAACTGGCTTTACGCCAGGCGGGCATTCCTTTTTTAGGCGCTAACAAGGGTACCTTTCTTGACTGCCTTGAAATTAATGACATGGAAGCCCTGCTTGACAGTTTAATGACACCGTTTAATAACCTGTCTATTGCACAGGTATTAAAATCACCGATTTTTTCAGCCACTGATGATGATTTAATTTTAATTGCCAGTCATAAAACCAGCCCCCAGTGGTTTATCCGCATGGAGGAACTCAGTGAACTACTACCAGCGGAACACACCGTTCATTATGCCTACACCTGCCTGCAACGCTGGCGTCAACTGGCAGACCGGATTCCGGTTCATGATTTACTCGATCAGATTTATTGTGAAGCAGACATACTGGCACGTTACGAATTATCATCACCGGATTCTTTAAAACCTCGCATGCGCGCCAACCTGGTACGTTTTCTTGAAATGGCTCTGGATATGGATGCAGGACGTTATCCCAGCTTAATGCGTTTTCTTGAACACCTGCGTCATTTAAAAACCTTGAACAAGGATGCACCGGACGAGGCACCAATGATGATCGCTTCATCACGAGTACGCATTATGACGATACATGCGGCCAAAGGCCTGGAAGCACCGGTGGTTTTTCTTGCTGATGCCATTAGTTCTGATAAAGACCAGGCTTCTCACCAGACACTGGTCGAGTGGCCTGTTGAAGAACAACGACCCACATCTTTTCAGTTAATACCCAGCCAGACTTTACGCAATAGCAAGTCTGAAAAATACCTGCAATATCGACGACAGCAACAGGAGAAAGAGAATGCCAACCTGTTATATGTTGCCATTACCCGGGCAAAACAGTTTTTATTTATTTCTGCCTGTAAAGGCCGGGCACCGAATACTGACTGGTATACGCCGATTCGAACTGCACTCGAGTCGATTGCCACAAGCCAGGATGATGATACGCTGGTTTACGAATGGGGCACGGCACCCGAGGTCGCAATAACGCAAACAGAAGACACACCTGCTGCATTAGTTACCATCGACCCGGCATTAAAACAGAAAATAAAACTGCCCGAACTAAAAGAAAAAATCATTGCCCCCAGCCATACTGCAAAGGATGCAATTTACGGGGGCGATGGCGATGAGGATGCACAGATACGCGGTATTGTTATCCATCGCTGCCTGGATTTACTCACCCGTGAACATCCCTTTACTGAAGCAGGCATTAAACAGCTACTTAAAACCGAAACATCATACCTGGTTACAGAAACAAAACTGGATCAATGGCTCACTGAAGCCATGACGCTGATTGATCATCCGGACTTAACTGATATTTTCCAGCCGGATAACCAGACAAAAATATATAACGAAGCACCTGTCCAGTATATGCTGGATGATTACCTGGTACACGGCATTATCGATCGCTTACTGGTTAAAGATGACTCAATCATATTGGTGGATTACAAAACCCATCAACAGGCGACCGTTGATAACCTGAAAGACATTGCTGATAGTTATACTGAACAGATGCGACTCTATGCCGAGGGTGTGAAGCAGATATGGCCCGAGAAAAAACTGCAAACTGCCTTACTGTTTACCAGTTGTAACCATCTTTATTATTTAAATTAAACCCTTAAATAAAAAACGCAGAGGCTTTACATACCGTAAAACCTCTGCGTCATGTTTTATAACACCATGGCAATAAACTGCCACTGACATTAATAACTTATAGCTTGCCCTGTGCTTTGAATTTAGCAACCAGTTTATCAATCGGGATATAGCCGGGTGTAAGCTGGCCATCTTCAAACATGATTGCCGGTGTTCCCCTGATACTTAACTCGGCACCCACAGCCTGATGCTTATCAATTGGATTGGTGCAGGTTTTCTGTTCAATATCATCACCGGATTTCGCTGCATCCAGTGCTGCATTCTGATCACTGGCACACCAGACACTGACCGAAGTATCGTAACTTTTCTTGCCTTTAAAAGGTAAAAAGACATAACGTACCTTGATACCATTTTTCTGATACTCAGGCATTTCATCATGTAACTTGCGGCAGTAAGGACAATAAATATCAGTAAACACAGTCACAGTCTGTTTTACTTTTCCTTCAGGTTTATATACCACCATATTTTCTTCGCCTAACTTGCTGATGACCTGCTTGCGAATACTGCCGCGTGCGGTTTCAGTCAGGTTAAGTTTTTTCTCCATATCCATCATATCGCCATCAATAAGATATCGACCATCTTTGGTCATATAGGCAACCTGGGCACCAATCAGCACCTGGTAAAGACCTTTAACCGGGGTGGTTTTAATCACTGCATCTGCCGGGGCCGGGATATATTTTGCCAGCGCAATACGTAATTCTTTAATATCTGCTTCTGTTGAATCTGCCGCATTCACTACCGGGGCAGCCAATACCAGCAATATAACCGCTAATTTTGATAATAATTTCATAATGATGACTTCTCTTACGTAAATACTGTAGCTGTAGACTGTGCAGATTATAAATAATTCTAAAAATAAATGTTTTTTTAATTTACCCCATCATCATGCCCTGGGATGGTGCTGATGATAAAGCTCTTTTAAGCGCTGATCCGCTACATGGGTATAGATCTGGGTGGTTGAAATATCCGTATGTCCCAGCAACATCTGCACCACGCGTAAATCAGCGCCGTGATTCAATAAATGAGTTGCGAAGGCGTGGCGTAAGGTATGGGGAGACAGGGCATCTGCTTCTATACCCACGGTCACCGCATAGCGTTTAATCAGGTACCAGAAAGCCTGTCGTGTCATGCCACGACCACGGTTGGTGACAAATACTTCTTTGCAGGGAGGCTTGCCCTGCATTAATTCAGCCCTTGCCTGGCGAATGTAGCGTTGCAACCACTCCAGGGATTCTTCGCCAAAGGGCACCAGTCGTTCCTTGCCACCTTTACCAATGATTCTAACCACGCCGGGATCCAGTGAAACCTGCGACAATTGCAGTCCAACCAGTTCAGACACCCTTAAGCCGGTTGCATAGAGCATTTCGAGCATGGCACGGTCTCTCAATCCAAGCGCATGCTGAGTACCGGGAGCATTAATAAGATCAATGACCTGTTGTTCAGTCAGTGTTTTCGGTAATGGTTTTTCTGGTTTGGGCGATTCAAGCAATGCCGTGGGATCGTCACTAATACGCCCTTCCCTGACCAGCCAGGCAAAAAAACGTCTTAAACTGGAGAGTAAGCGAGCGGCAGATCGGTTTTTTGTACCCTGCTCATAACGATTCGCCAGGTATTGCTGAATTTCTATTTCAGTACTGGTTGTTAAATTCAGGTTCTGCTGCTGTAACCAGAGCGCAAAACTCGCGAGGTCATTACGATAAGCGGCCAGTGTATTGGCACTGAGTCCCTGCTCCATCCAGATAGTATCAAGGAATGACTCTACGATAGTAAGTTCACTGGCTGTTAATTGATCTGATTTAGACATAATTGAGTTTGCTCAAACCCATTGCCCCGTAGACAAGTTATAAACTGCTGTGTGTTAGAATACGTAGCTCTTAACAATGATTCAAGCTCATATGCTTAAACCTGAAGAAATAAGTATGGTTATTCTTGCCGGTGGCCTGGGTCGTCGCATGAACAATCAGGACAAGGGCCTGATTGAGTGGCAGGATAAACGATTAGTAGAACATATTCTTTCGCATATGGGCTTACAGTG
>JAOUQA010000096.1 GCA_029879605.1 Gammaproteobacteria bacterium | reverse complement strand
CCCCAGCCGTCTGCCACACCCGATGCGGTAGCAGCCCTTATCGGCTTACCCTCTTTTTCATAGTTAATACCTAATCGTTTAGCAGTAATAGAATTGATAGCAACAATGGATGCTCCAGTATCAATAAGAAATTTAGCCTGTCGCCCATTGATAGTGCCATGGGTTAGATACATACCCTGTGAATTAGCAAAAATCTGTTCGCGCAAAAATTCTGGTTTTTTGAAATTGGTATGAATGGTATTGCCAAGCTGATAAGTCTTCTGCACACCGTTAAATTCCAGTACAGCTGACCGGCTATCTGCAGAAATAACCTTTACACCTTCTGGCGATATGCTTCCAGTCGCCAGCACATGCATTTTACCGTCAATCAGAAGTACTGCCTTGCCGGGAAAAAGCCCCTGCACTTCGATCTGCTCAACAGCATAGACTGCCGTGCTGAAGCCCAGAAAAACTATACTAAATAAAATGCGCTGAAAGTATCTCATCATAAACATAAGAAAGTTTAACGCTGAGTATAGCAATCCACAGCCAGATGACCAGCCAGCCCTTATAACTCGCTCGTTATTTAAAATATAGAATGAGCAAGTGCATAACTCCAAGAGCAAATATACCTGCCAGTACATCATCGAGCATAATACCCATGCCACCGTGTACTTTTTTATCCAGGTACGAAATAGGCCATGGCTTTACAATATCAAATAATCGAAACAGTACGAAACCAGTAACAATCCATTTCCAGTCATGGGGCACTGCAATCATGGTAATAAAGAAACCAACAAATTCATCAAAAACAATTCCGGAATGGTCATGCACACCCAGTTCATCACTTGTTTTCTGACATAAAAAAACACCCAGAATAAATAAAACCAGTACCACCAGCGAATAATGCAGAACACTCAGCTTCCATAACAACAGGTAAACCGGTATTGCAGCAAGAGTACCAAACGTACCCGGTGCAAATGGCATAAGACCGGAACCAAAACCCAGTGATAAAAAATGAATCGGGTTCTTCAGCAATGCAACTGGGATAGTAATTTTATTCATTATTTTATAAACATTAATATATTATTCGAGATGATAGCTCTAATTAAAAATGCTCATAACCCATTACTGATGTTTCAATAACAGCATTATGCTCATCTAAACATACAACATGACTGCCTTCTGTAATTTTCCCAATACAGCTTGTTTGCAAGCCGGTTTCTTTACTTATTTCTAAAACTCGCTGATTATATTTTTCATTAACCGTAAAACATAATTCATAATCATCACCGGCAGTTAATACCTTATTGACATCAACCTCACCACCATAATATTCTTTTAACTCATTAGATAAGGGAATATCTGAAGCCAGCAACTCAGCACCGCAATGGCTTTCATCACAGATATGCTGCAAATCAGCCAGCAGGCCATCCGATACATCAATAGCACAGTGACAGAATTCTTTTAATGCCAGAGCAAAATAATTCCTGGGCTCTGGTCGATTAAGCTTAATAACACAGGTATTTTTTTCAGAACTGTTTTTCTTTAACATTTCAAGACCCAGACCCGCATCACCAATTGTGCCTGTGACATAAACCAAATCACCTGGCTGTGCTCTGTCACGTCGCATCACTTTTTCAGGCTGCACAAACCCACTCACATGCACTGAAATACTCAAAGGCCCGTGTGTTGTATCACCACCGACGAGCTGCAATTTATGCTCGACCAGTAATTCAGAAAAACCTTTAACAAAGCCTTCTAACCATACTGGATCATTTTCAGGCAAGGTCAAACATAAAGTCACCCACGCTGGGTCAGCACCCATCGCCGCCAGATCACTCAGGTTAACAGCCAGTGATTTATAACCGATATCGCGAGCTGCTGTCTGCGCTGGAAAATGAACACCGGACACCAGCGTATCAGTAGAAACCACCAGTTGTTTACCCTCAGGCACCTGCAAAATTGCACAGTCATCACCTATGCCAAGCACAACATCATTGCGTTGTTGTGGCATAGACCTGAAAAACTGGTTAATAAGATCAAATTCTGACATGGATAAATTCTGCTACAGGTGTGATTTTGCCAACTTGTTCAGGCCAATTGTAATCTCTTATGATATATTCACAAGTCATTGTTATTCACAAATGATTTAACCGGACATTAAAATCATGAAAATCAGACAATCTATTACTTCCCTGCTAATTTTAATAAGCCCTGTCATTTCCATGGCTGCAAACCTAATTGAAAGCAAAGACCAGGATGGTATGACATCTAGAATGTATATCGATAATAACCGTGCTCGCTTTGAAATGCCCGGTAATGGTGGTCGCATTATTATTGATCTGGATAAACAAAATATGCACCTGGTTATTGATGATCAACGCATAATAATTAATATGAGCAGCGCACTTAAGTCCGACAGGTCTAATGCTATAAAGCAGGCAGGCTTTACAATCAAAGCACTTGGCAATGGCCCGACAATAGCAGGTTATACCACCCGTGAATATGAAGAGTATGTTAACGACCAGTATTGTGGCAGCGTATTTAATTCAACCAGTGCCATGAATGATTTAGGCATTGACAAGTTTGCCCGTGCATTTACAGCCATGGCTGAAGAACTGGATAGCCTGTTTGCCTCTATGCCTGGCAACCCGGCTACTAACTTTATTGATAAATGTGACCGGGCAGATATCAGCCTCAGCTATCAAATGAAAGACATTGGCTTTCCATTAAAATCAACAGATCAGAACAGACAGCAAGATACCCTGGTGACTCGAATTGATAAAAAGGCAAGCTTACCTGCAAATGCCTTTGGCCTGCCGAAAAATTATAAAATCACTACGGCTCAGAATTTTGTCAATGATATGATGCAACAGGTTCCACAGGGTATTCAGACGATGATACAAAACATTCCTCCTGAAACCATGAAACAGATGATGCAAAATATACCACCTGAAATGATGGAAATGATTCAGAAACAGATGCAGGGACAATAATAATTAAAACAGGATCCAGATCAGAATTGATCAGGACTAAAAATCACGCGCTCAAACAAAATTAATATTAAACCTGAGCCTGGTCTGAACTATTGAGATTGCACTTCTACGCTGCGCAGTTGTTTAGCCAGCTTATCCAGCACACCATTCACATACTTATGGCTTTGATCGGCACCGAATACTTTAGCTAACGTGATGGATTCATCAAGTACAACTTTATAGGGCACATCAAGACGATGTTTCATTTCATAAGTGGAGAGTCTTAAAATGGCCTGCTCTACAGGATCAAGCTCAGTGAGTTTACGATCCAGGTGCGGGGCCATTAAATTATCCAGATCAGTTACCAGTTCTGGCACTTTATGTAACAGCTCATGGAAATAATCCTGGTCAACTTTTTCCATGTTCTGTTCCGCATGAAACTGAACTTCGATTTCACTCAGATCATTACCTGTCATTGACCATTGATACAGAGCCTGCATGGCCTTTTTACGAGCATTACTACGGCCTTTAGCAAGGCTGACACTGGACATTAATCAAGCTTGGTTAACAGATTAACCATTTCCAGTGCTGTAATTGCTGCCTCTGCACCTTTATTACCCGCCTTGGTTCCCGCTCGCTCGATTGCCTGCTCAATTGTATTGGTTGTAAGAACACCATTGATAACTGGAATACCATGATCCAGAGCAACAGAAGCCAGACCTTTAGATGCTTCACCAGCAACAAAATCAAAATGCGGTGTTGAACCACGAATAACAGCACCTAAACCAACAATTGCATCATATTTACCACTTTGTGCCAGGTGTTGTACTGCAACCGGCATCTCATAGGCACCGGGTACTTTGACGACAGTAATATTTTCATCGGCCACACCATGACGCTTAAACGCATCTATAGCACCGGCTTCCAGGCTATCAACAATAAAACTGTTAAAACGGGCAGAGACAATAGCAAAACGCCCTTTTGAATACTGTAATTCGCCTTCAATTATTTTTATTTCTGACATGAGTTTACTCGTTGTAATTAATCTTTATTAATCTAATTCAATGGCTCTGTATTATATGCGACTATTCTTCGCCCTGTATATAATCAACCACTTCCAGTCCAAAACCTGCCAGGCCATGGATACGTTTAGGCGCTGTCATAAGACGCATTTTGTGTACATTTAAATCCATCAGGATCTGGGCACCTACACCATGGGTTCTTAAATCAGCTGGATGATCTTCATCGTGTTTTTCTGGTTCCGGGTGTTGCAACATGGACTGAACAATACTGCGAGCATCATAATGCTGACGCAATACAACCACCACGCCCGGCTGATCACTCTCTGCTATCTGCTTCATTGCACTGCGTAATGGCCAGCCACAGGCATTACTGGAGGCCAGTACATCACACAGGGTGTTTTCCATATGCACGCGCACCATCACCGGCTTTTGAGGATCGATTTCCCCATGCACCAGTGCGAGGTGTAAATCCTTGGACAATTCATCCTGGTATGCAAACAGGCGAAAATGACCATACTCATTCGGGAAATCACATTCAGCCACACGCTCGACCGTTTTTTCATTTTCGATACGGTAGCGAATCAGGTCTTCAATGGTGCCGATTTTGAGATTATGTTCTTTGGCAAATTTTTCCAGGTCCGGGCGACGCGCCATAGTGCCATCATCATTCAGGATTTCTACTATTACTGAACTGGGGTCCATCCCTGCCAGTCGAGCCAGGTCGCATCCAGCCTCGGTATGACCGGCACGATTGAGCACACCACCGGGCTGTGCCATCAGAGGAAAGATATGTCCCGGCTGAACGATGTCATCTGGCTTCGCATCAACTGCAACAGCTGCCTGTACAGTACGAGCACGATCAGCAGCAGAGATACCGGTGGTCACACCTTCGGCCGCTTCAATGGATAAGGTAAAATTTGTGCCATGTTCTTCATCCGTAGAATTCACCATCAGTGGCAAACGTAACTGCTGACAGCGCTCCCGGGTTAGTGTCAGGCAGATCAGACCACGACCATAACGAGCCATGAAATTGATATCATTTGCTGTGGCAGCTGATGCCGCCATGAGCAAATCGCCTTCATTCTCACGATCTTCGTCATCCATAATGACAACCATCTTGCCCTGACGGAGATCTTCGATAATTTCTTCTATAGAATTCAATGACATAGGTTAAATACTTAAAGTAAGTTGTGTTCTATGGGCTATATAGTATACAGGTTTGAAGCATCCGAGATAAGCTTTTGTTTTTACGGGTGATTGCGGTCAGTTGATTAGATCGCCACGTCAATTCGTGTCACTTCAAAAACCCATGCTCTGCCAGGAAAGATTCGGTAATCGTACTACCCGGTTCTGCCGCCTTTTCACCCAGTATCAAACGCTCCAGGTAACGGGCAATCAGATCCACTTCCAGGTTCACAATCGAGCCAGCCTGGTAACTATCTATAATAGTTTCCTGCAGGGTATGGGGGACAATATTCAATTCAAACTGGGCACCATTCACTTTATTAACCGTTAAACTCACACCGTCCACGGTAATAGAACCTTTCATGGCAATATACTTTGCCAGCTCTTTAGGCGCCTCAAGTGTAAATCGAACTGAACGTGCATCATCACTGCGCTCGATGACTTTACCCAGACCATCCACATGGCCACTCACCAGGTGTCCTCCCAGTCGCGTGGTAGGTGTCAGCGCTTTTTCAAGATTAACGTCACTGCCCGCTTTGAGCTGACTTAAAGATGTTTTAGACAGGGTTTCACCAGAGACATCAGCACAATACGCATCATCACGCAATTCAATGGCCGTTAAACAGACACCGTTCATAGCGATACTGTCGCCCAGTTGTACATCTGTCATATCCAGCTTGCCAGTCTGAATCCAGAAACGGGCATCACCACCCTTGTCTTCTATGGATTCGATGCTACCTCTGGCTTCTATAATTCCAGTAAACATCAGTCTTTCAGATCAACTGTATAAAAAGTAAAAGGCGCTGCTGATGCATTATTAAATTCTGCACCGGCTTCAACCCCGGCTCGTGCAATCGCTTCAGCGGTATCACATGATTCATACACTGCATGCATGGCACCCAGTGCGTATTCACTGCCAGAACCAATGGCCCAGAATTTTTTATACTCACTCACTTCGCGCAACGAATGAACACCAAAGATACCATCCGGGTTACAGATTAAGGCATCGATATGAGTCGCCTCGTAAGGATCATCATCTTCATCCTTGGCATTTAAAAAGTATTTATCTTTTAATACCGGGTGCAATTGTCGAAAGGTTTCAAAAATTTCCATGCGACAGGAAAAATTAATTTTCACTTTTTTATTTTTTATAATGCTGTCCATAACCAGCGCATGTGCCGCACTGCCGACAATACCAAAATAGCCATCACCATAAGATTGAATTTTATCATGGGCAACATCAAACTCTGCACTCATACGTAAATCACCAAAAGTGGTTAAACTATCAGCCGCGATACAGGCTTTACCATTTTTCTTAGCCACAACAATGGTGGACATAATTATAACTCCTCAATAATTCGTTTTTTTGGTCTGGCGGTAATACGCCAGTCAATACCGACAGCCCTGATATCTGTTATATCCAGACCAACTCGCTGATTCATTTTGTCAATGGCAGGCAGATTAAATAAACCTTTAGCATGATTACCCATAATATGGGGTGCCATATAAATAACAATTTCATCTACCAGCTCTGTTTCCAGTAAGGCACCGGATAAAACGCTCCCTGCTTCAACATGCACTTCATTAACTTCCTGTTCTGCCAGCCAGTGCATGACGGCTGTTAAATCAACATGACCCTGGTTTTCATCAAGACGTACCAGCTCGACATTTTCATGTTTAATTTCACCTGCTGCATTTTTTGTAGTCATCACTACTGTGCGACCGGGCAAACTAAACATTTTTGCATTTTGCGGACACTGCAACTTGCCATCAATAATGACACGCATCGGCTGATTAAGCTCCGCGCTCACACCCAGCTGCTGTTTATCGATGCGGACATTCATTGACGGGTCATCCGCCAGCATTGTGCCTATACCCGTTAAAACCGCTGAACTTCTTGCCCGTAGTCTTTGCACATCATCACGAGCAGTCGAACCGGTAATCCATTGGCTCTCGCCTGAATCCATAGCCGTACGACCATCCAGGCTCATAGCCAGCTTCACCCTTACCCAGGGCAAACCTTTAGTCATGCGTTTAATAAAGCCCGGGTTCAACTCCCTGGCCTGTGCTTCCATCAAACCGGACTCAACTTCAATACCGGCCTTTGCCAGTTTACTTAAACCATTACCCGACACCCTGGGATTCGGATCTTCC
>JAOUQA010000095.1 GCA_029879605.1 Gammaproteobacteria bacterium | reverse complement strand
AAAAGTACTGTAAAGATAATCTTGCTTTATACAAGATTCCAAAACATATTAAGTTTGTGCCTGAATTACCTAAAACATCATCAGGAAAAGTACAAAAACATTTACTAAACTGATTGGTTGAATTATAAACTTATTTGTAATTCTTTATGATATTGAGTTTTCACATTAACATGATAAATAATGAAGAGGGGTTTATATGGTGTATCCCATTCGTAAGCTAATACTATTGTTATTCATAATATCATCTAATTCATATGGGCAGGATAATATAATGTCAAGCATCGCATCTGAAAATACTGCTACCCTGCAATATGATGATAATGATCTCAAAAATGATTTAAGATTGTTATCAAAATCAAAAATATTCTTTGGTCATCAGTCAGTGGGGGGTAATATTATTGATGGCTTAAACATGATTTCTGTATCAAATCAAATTCCGCTAAAAATACTTGATGATATTAGTGATATATCTAGTGAAAAAAACTTTATTGCACATAGATATATTGGAAAAAATGAAGAGCCAAATTTAAAAATTATGGACTTTTCAAGAATGCTAGAAGGCGGTATTGGTGATCACGTGGATGTTGCATTTATGAAATTCTGCTATGTTGATTTTAAGACTGATTCCAAAATGAGCGTTGAAGATGTATTCGATATGTATAAAACAGAGTTTGAAAATATAAAGAATCAGTATCCAGATATCCAAATTATTCATGTAACAACTCCGCTTCGGACGGTTCAGAAAGGTATAAAGGCAGAGATTAAAAAATTACTTGGTAAATCACCAGCAGGTTACGAGAATAATATTCTAAGGAATAAATTCAATGACCTTTTAAAGAACGAATATGAAGGTAAAGAACCATTTTTTGATTTAGCGAAGGCAGAATCGATGAGACCAGATGGGACTCTTGAAACTTTTACAGTAGATGGTAATGTTTATTATGCGCTATATAAAGGCTATACATATGACCGCGGGCATTTGAATGAAACAGGTCAAAAAGCGATCGCAATAAAGCTGGTTCAGAAATTATCTCAAGTTATTAGAATTAATAATTGACATGGTCTTTATTAAGGTTTTACATGTATTTATTCCTAATATAGTTTGTATTTCAAGCTAAATTAGATGATTAGTGGTTTTATTTTATAATGTTAAAATGTGAGGGATTGGTATGGTGCAACCATTAAATGAGTTGGTATTGGATTTCGATCATGATAATGAAATTAATAAAATATCATTATCTATGAGAGATATAGTTTCAAAAAAGTTAAATAGACGTGGTGTTGTAGTTGCAGTGTCTGGAGGTATTGATAGCTCTGTATCAGCTGCATTAGCTGTTAAGGCCTTTGGGAAAAATAAAGTATTTGCATTGTTATTGCCAGAGAAAGATTCTTCGAATGAAACTCAGAGTAGAGGTGAGCAACTTGTAAAATTCCTGGGCGTCGATTATTTGAAGCATGATATAGCATCAACTTTAGATGCTATAGGATGCTATCATTGGCGTGATAATGCTATTAAGGAAGTATTTCCAGACTATGAGGATGGATGGAAGAACAAAATTATTATTTCAGGTGGCCTTGAAGGTCAGTTCAATCACTTTAAATTAGTTGTTCAGAATCCTTCAGGTGAAATACTGCAGAAAAATCTAGGAATCAAGCAATATCTCCAAATTGTTGCTGCTACAAATTACAAACAAAGAATTCGTAAAACAATAGAATATTTTCATGCTGATCGATTGAACTATGCAGTGATAGGGACTCCAAATCGCGTGGAATACGACCAAGGTTTTTTTGTTAAAAATGGAGATGGATCAGCAGATCTAAAACCTATAGCGCATCTTTATAAAACACAGGTATATTCATTAGCTAAATTTATGGGTTTGCCAGATGACATATGTAATGCAATCCCAACGACTGATACTTATAGTTTGCCTCAAGGACAGGATGAATTTTACTATGCTTTACCTTATTCCCAAATGGATGTAGCGATTTGGGCATATAATAATAATAGACCTGTTTCTGATTTGGCTGATTATTTAGGGTGCTCAGTTCAGAAGGCGGAATATGTATTTAAGGATATCTCTGCAAAAAGAAAAACCACTCAATATATGCATTTAGAGCCACAATTGATAGAAAAAGTTGATTTACCTATAGGCTAATCATTTAATATTATTAATTCTCTTAAATCCATATCATTTTATTGGTATTTGCTTAATATCTACTTATTAGATACATATGAATGTATTAATTCTTATAATAGAAAGGGGTTCACAACTTATCATAAATAATATAATGGACCTTTTAAACCGCCACATTTTTGTGAACCACTTCCTAACCGCGTTCATATAGATAACTATAATTCACATAAACGAGGGATGTATATTACAGTTTACTTATTAAGGTGTTTTAGTTATTGACCAGTTAGTAAAAGTATTTGATTTTGATATTAAATAGTAATCATATCATTTGCACCCTAGCGTTATGAATTTTCTATCTATTTATGCTGTCTACAACTTGATGTGGAGGAGTTTCATCATGACACTTTTATCTCGGATATGCCGATTCTTATTATTATCAATTGCTGTCATGATTCTGATACCTACTAAAGCTTATTCTGTAGATTATCACGTAGGCCCAGGCCAGGCATTATTGGAACTTGATCAGGTGCCATGGCTTGAATTAGTAGCGGGCGATACAGTAAATATATATTATCGAGCTGAACCGTATAGGACAAAGATTGGTTTACGCGCACAAGGTACCGAGGCGCAGCCAATTGTTATTCGAGGTCTTCCTGGTATTAATGGTGAAAAACCGGTTATAAGCGGTCAAAATGCACGAACCCCTGCCAGTCTTGCTCAAGCTGGCTTTTTTAGTGCGCAGTATGATGAAAATCTGGCATTAATTTTAATTAAAAGAGGGCCTAATGATGATTATGCAACTGATAAACCAAGCCATATTATTATTGAAGGGCTTAAATTAACTGGAGCTTATGAAGCTTATTCATATACCAATAGTGCTGGTAATATTGTTAATTATTCAGATGGGGCAGCTCCCGTCTGGGCTGTATTAGTTGATAATTTAATTGTAAGAAATTGTGAGTTAACTGATAGTGGTAATGGTCTTTTTGTCCTTTCAAAACCAGGCGGTGCCCAACAGGTTTCACATAATATTTTAGTTGAGCATAATTATATACATGGTAATGGAACAACTGGCGCCCGCTTTGATCGACATCATAATATATATACCCAAGCATCAGGTATTGTTTTTCAGTACAATCATTTTGGGCGTCTAAGGCCAGGTGCTGGCGGATCCGTACTAAAGGATAGATCAGGAGGAACCATTATTCGTTTTAATTGGGTAGAGACAGGAGCGCGTGTTCTTGATCTGGTGGATCCTGAGGAAGCATACGATTATTTAGTACCGAGGGAATCTGTTTTAGGGCGGCCTTTAAACCAGGATGAATTAGATAGATTAAGTCGTTTTCGAAATACATATGTTTATGGAAACATTTTTGTGAATGATCTTTTAGATAATACAACTGCATCCACAAGCAATATGTTCCACTATGGTGGAGATACAGGTGTTGAAGGTATCTACCGAAAAGGAGTTCTACATTTTTATAACAATACAGTTTATATTAGAACCAATCAGTCGTTAGCCTATTTTATGCGTTTATTTGATTTATCCACTAATGATGAAACTGTTAGCTTGAAAAATAATATCTTTTACCAAGATGGTGACTCCCTACTACGAATAGGTAATCGTTTTGGCAGGATTAGTTTTGATAGTGCTAATTTTATTAATCCAAATTGGGGTGATTTCAGGGCTGCAGCCCCTGGCGCATCTGTCACAATTGCTCAAGGTGTATCATTAATAGAAAGCAATACTTCTTGTTTTAATAATAAAGATATTTTTGATTTTAGCTTACAACCAGACTCCGTCTGTATTGATGAGGGTACAACATCATTAGGCAATGCGGTTATAGATAAAGTGTACGTTTCTCCATACAACTTTTCACCAAGACAAATTACAGGGGCAGGTATAGATTTAGGCGCGTATGAAGATGGGTCTGCTCCGCTAGCAAGAATCCCAAATCCACCTACTAATTTACGAGCAGAATGATAATTCGACGCCTAAACGCTTTTATCAGGAGTATAATGTTCTTTTAGATATTAATTTACAAATAACTAATGTAGACTTACAATATTTCAAAAATACGACTATATTATTTATAGTTAATTTATATATACTAGATAGCAATAAGCTTCATTTTTTGAAATTTAAACATGTAATATAGTTACTTATTTGAATAATATTATAAATAACATTAGGAAATCTTAATGGGATTTAAGCTTGGTCCTGTAACAACAGATGATGATAAAAAAGAAATACTTAATTTATGGAGCCGAAATCTTCCATCACTTTCAGAAAAGCGTCTAAATTGGTTTTATGAACTAAATCCAGTTGGAAATAGCCAAACAATAAAAGCAACTACTGAAGATGGAGATGTAATTGGTAGTGGTTCTTTTTTTCTTCAAAAACTGAAAGTAGGTAATCAAGTTTACAAAATATCTACTGCATCTGATTTCTCAATTGATGAAAAGTATCGATTATTTGGACCTGCTCTCTCGATTCAAAAAGAGTTAGTCAGGTCTATTAAAGACAATCAGGATTTATTTTGTGGATTAGCGTTCCCTAATAAATCAGGAAAAGGTGTTTTTCTACGATCTGGTTATATTCATTTAAGTGATGCTGAGTTCTGGTCCATACCACTATCAAGTTTAAAATTCTGGAAGTCCAGGATTAATAATTCCTATGCATCATTGTTTTTAAGTTTGATGGCTGATATTTTTATAAGGGTGTTCTTTAAAGTAACAATAAAATCTCTTCCTGGTCAAATAAGCTTTTCTGAGATTGATTCTTTTGACAATAAAATTAATGAATTATGGGCAAGGACAAATACTGAGTATGATATTACTACGGTGCGTGATAGCCTTTTTCTTAATTGGCGATATATTAATAATCCAGTAGATAAATACAAGGTCTATGTCTTAAAAAATGCCAACCAATACCTGGGTTATGTTGTTTTCAAAGAAGTTGATAGCTACTATGAGATAGTTGATTTATATTCTGAAAATAGTATTAGAACTTATACTTACATAATTCAGTGTATGATTAGATTGGCAATTAATAACAATATGTCATCTGTTTGTTTAAGTTTTGTTGGTAATGATAAATTTAAAAAAGTATTAAAAAAGAACTTCTTTAGGTTGAGTTCATTGGTGAAGAGACCATTACTGATTCTTACTGAAAATGAAAATATCATAAATAGTAGTAGATGGTATATCTACGAGGGTGACATGGATTTATAATATAATGAAAAGAATATGTTTTGTTGTTAACAACTTTGATGTTGGGGGATTAGAGAAAGTAGTTATTAGTTTAATAAATAATATAAATAAAAACAACTTTAAAGTTTATCTTGTGTGCCTTTCAGATAAAGGAAAACTATTTGATGAAATTAACATACATGCAGATTGCACTTTAATTCTACACAAAAGAAATGGATTCGATTTTAATATAATTCCTAGAATTCGGAATTTTTTTATTAGCAATAAAATTGATATTGTGCACGCCCACAATTTTGGCCCGCTTATTTATTCAGGTGTTGCACATAAATCAATTTTTAGAAAAAAACCAATTCTTTTTTATACTGAACATAATCAGGTATATAGGCAGATATTATCAAGCAAGTTTAGAACCAAGTTGTATATAAAATTGGCAGATAAGGTCATTACTGTTTCAAATAAATTAAAGGAGTTTTATAGTGAAGAGTTAAATGTCACAAATAATGTTTTGACTATATATAATGGCATTAATAAAGTACCGCATGATACGATTCCTTTGAATAGGGGCGATCTAGGAGTTGATATAGACTGTCTATTAGTAGGTACTGCTGTAGTGCTATCAAAGCAAAAGGGAATTAATAATCTAATAGATGCTGCTGATATTGTCAAAAAGAAACTGGGTAACAGAGTTCAGTTTGTAATCGCCGGTCACGGAGATCTTAGAGATCAGCTTGAAGAAATGTCAATTACAAAAAAATTAGACGATATTGTTAAGTTTATTGGCTATAGACAAGATGTTCATAATCTTATCAAAACATACGATATATATATATTATCTTCATTATGGGAAGGTCTTCCTTTGTCTCTACTTGAAGCATTGTCTGCTGGAAAACCAATTATCGCAACTAATGTGGGCGGTAACACTGAAATTGTTGAAGATGGTATAAACGGTATAATTGTTGAGCCTGCTAGTCCACAACAATTAGCTGATGCAATTTTTGAGTTGTATGCAATTAAAGAGAAACTTAATCACTATAATGATGTAAATATATCAAAATTTGATGAAATATTCAGCCTTAAATCTATGATTGAAAATCACGAAAAATTATATCTGCTAAATTAATAAACATGAAATACCTTTATTCAGATAATGCGTCAAACGAAAGCAGTAGTATGATGTTTTTATTTGTTTATATTTATTCTGCATTAGTTTTGATTCGTCCACATGAGTATTTGCCCCAGTTAAAAGATGTACCAATATTGCCATTTATTCTAATAATGGGGGCAATAATCTGGATTGTGTACGGCAGGAAATCTTTTCATATTTCTCAAAATAAATTAATAATAATTTTTTTAGTTATCCTGTCACTATCCCCATTATTTCAAGGATGGCCGGGCGGTATATCAATTGCATTCACAAAATTTTACCCTATCGCCATTTTTTATTTAATTTTAGTCAGCGCATTAGATACAAGCAAGAGAATTACTAAATTCTATTGGCTGATGTGTGTGGCAGCAGTCATATTTGCCGTGCATGGGATTGATCAGACTAATAATGGCGTTGGATGGACAGGTGTAAGCCCGGTAATGGATGGTCGTATAACATATGTGGGTATATTTAATGATCCTAACGATCTTGGAAACTATTTTGTGGCGACACTGCCGATAATAATTTATTTGTTTAGTGCGTCTCGATCATATTTATCAAGATTGACATTATCATTATCTATGGGATTTGTTTTATATGGTATTTATTTAACTAATTCACGTGGTGCTGTGCTGGGTGTGGCTGGCATGCTCTGGGTTTATCTCGCAAGTAAATATGGTTTTATAAAAGCAATTCTTGTTAGTATGTTATTTAGTCCGCTATTTTTATTTGGGCCTTCCAGGATAACTGAAATTCATCCAACAGAGGAATCTGCCGCCGGAAGAGTCGATGCTTGGTATGCAGGGCTTGAGATGTTGAAAAATAGTG
>JAOUQA010000093.1 GCA_029879605.1 Gammaproteobacteria bacterium | reverse complement strand
GCCACTGCTTAGCATAATAACTGTTGCCATTAAATTTATAACTACATACAACAACAACCATGGAACGGTAGGCGCCAATCGAAAATTCACTGGTTATCCCTAATAATTTTTGCAGGAACACCGGCAACCACGGAATCAGCAGGAACGTCTTTCACCACTACACTATTAGCCCCAACTATAACATTATCACCCAAATTCACTTTTCCTAAAACCTTAGCGCCTGTACTTAACACAACATTGTCACCAATAACAGGCTGATTGCCATAACTTGATTTTTTTATATCTTTATTCCCAAGTGTAACTCCATTGAAAATTTTACAATTCCTACCAATAATGACATCCGCCCCAATCACTATGTCATGACCATGAACTATCACAACCCCTTCCCCAATATCAGCTCTACATGACATATCACTACTATATACGACTCGAATCAAATATTCTAAAATATAACCTAAGACCTTCCCTATATAACGAACCCTATATAGATCTTGTCCTAGCCTATAAAGAAACAACAAATGCATAGAATGATTTAATAAAAACCATTTAATATTAATTAACAATAAATCAGACTTTGTAGCCGCCCTCACATCGGCATAAAACTTTCGGAGACTCATTTTTTCACTACAGACTGTTTAACTGAATTAGGAATTCTTAACATACCTATAATAGCTCTATCTCTCCAAATATCTAAAAAAGCACCCATTCGTATTACCTTAACCACCACACCTGCAAACAAAATACAATTTGACCACTTTCTATTTTTAAATGCTGCAAAAAAAAGAACCAGTGCGGCTGCGCATATATCTCTTTTATACTCAGGGTATTTCTCACTAAAATAGAGAAAACTATTTCTTAGCAAAACTCTTGTTGTATTACCAGAGGATGCAATCCCAATACCGGCCCGATATACACCAAGAGGCACATCTCCAACAAAACGTGCAACCCCTGAACCAATCTGCTCAACATTCATAAAATAATCTACAACAGGAAATCTAGGAAGATCAAACCCCTTAACTGAGGAACGATACATTTTCGAACTATTCATACCTATTGTAATAAAACGCAAAATATCGGCGCGATTAAACCCCGACTTTGGAAGCCTCCCATAATCAATCAAGTCCTCTGCCATCTTCCCCGACGCATCATTCATTATATATACTCGATGCCATACAATATTACATTCCGGATGACTATTTAAATAATCCACTTGTGTTTTTAATTTACCTGGTAAAGCATAATCATCCCCATCCATATGCGCAATATATTCGCCTTCTGCCAGATTATGCACAAAAACAAAGTTCTTTAGAGCTCCTATATTTTTTTCATGAAAAACAGGCTTAACTAACTCTGGATAATTATTCGCAAATTCCAGAACTATTTGCCGAGTCCCATCTGTTGAATAATCATCTGCCACAATTACTTCAAAATCAAAATCAGCTTCTTGATCCACAAGACTTTGAATACACTGACGAATATACTTCTCTTGATTATAAGTCACCACACAGACCGACACCTTTACCTGTCTATCAGCATTTCTTTTCTTCAACATTATATTACACAACCTTAGCCTTTAACTTTGAAATAAAATTACGTATATCTGAAGACATAAATGCGGCTAATAAGGCCGCAATAACACCAAATGCCATCACATAAACCAAACTCCCTAAACGACTAGTCAAATTTAATTCTACGAATAAAACAACAATCCCCAACACGCCTATTGGCAAACCAATCATCAATACATCATTAAAAAGCCATTTCCAATGTAGTCCTGGCTCTAATTTTCTGTGCATAATTGCCACCCATACAAAGAGATACAATAGATTCACCACCACCCATACATAACCAGCACCAATAGCACCGTAAAAGTTTGCCGCCAAAACAATAGATGGTATTAAAATCAACAACAATAAAAGATGCCCGATAAAATGCAATCTCAAGTCTCCCCTAGCGTACTGCAAATAATATGGAAAAGCTGCAACAGCAAGTGCACCATTACCAATAGCATACAAAGTCAAAATAGGAGCTGACTTCCTTGCCAACGCAAAATCTCCCGTCCATGCCCAAAGCAGGGGCTCCGCACAAAATGCTAGAGTTGCTGCTGCCGAACCAGCAATGACTGTCACCAATCGTGTCGATTGACGATAAACTTGTATCACTTCTTTTCTATTACCTTCAGCTTCTAGTTTTGCCAAACGTGGCATAATTGCATTACTTATCGGACCACTCAGCAACATTATTCCATTAGCCACCAATACAGAGAGAGTAAAGAAACCATATTCCGACAATGGCAAAATACTAGATAATATTAACTTATCAGTTTGGGTAACCATTACCCATACTGAAGCCGTAAAAGCAATTGTCAGAGAAAATTTAATTAATGGCCTAACTGGATTCAATGACCATCCGATAGGCTCACTAATAGGTGCTTGACTGAGTATTAAATAGGTCGATTTTAACCATAAACCCGCAATTTCAATTATTGCAATTACTAACTGATAAGAAAAAAACACAAAAGGAGTAAAGCCAAACCACCACATGACCGCCAACACGCCAATAAATCGCAATGATGCAACAAACGCATTAAATCCCCCCAACCAAACAAGCCTTTCCGAACCAGTAATAACACCACGAAAAAGACCACACATCCAACGTAGCGCTACACTAATAGCCATAATTTGTACTGCAATTTGTATCTCATTTAGAGATAATTCTTCAGTATTCAACCAATCTTTTGCTATCGTTGATGATAGTACCAACAAGCCAGTTCCACCTATCATAGCAATCAGGATAAATATAGCACTAAGCGCCCTATACAACCTGCGAAAACTAAGAACATCTGCAAAACCTGCTCGGTACCGAGCCGTTTCTCGACCTATTGTTGGCGTCAACCCAAGATCCAATAAATTGAACCATGCCTGCATCATCGTAAAAAAACCAATCAATCCATAAGCCTCTGCCCCCATATACTTGATATAAATGGGAAGCATCAAAATACCGATCAATGCAACATAAACCTGACTCGCGTAATTAGCAGCTATATTTCGCCTAAGAGATAGCACTCAAAACCTATTCTTCAAGTGTTACACGTATATATATCTTACTTCCATGCTCATCTAGGAAATAAGCATTCTTAAATTCCCCATGCGTTAAAGCACGCAACAAATCAATATGATCCTTCAAAGTGGCCTTTGCATTAATATTTAGCTTACATAGAGACTTAAAATCACCAATAGAATTATAATTTCCTTCTGATTCTGGTGCAGCCACAGAAAACTCACCTTTAATTATTCTGAGCAAGTTCTTTCTAATTAGTAATTTTTCAGCCTCAACAACCTTTTCATATACATCCAATGAAGTATCGCTTAACCGTATATCCACTTTTAGTTGATCAATAATTCCACCATGATCAACTTCTTCATCCATTAAATGTATCGTCGCCCCTATCGGCTTTCCATTAATAATTGAAAAAACTTGCGGATACCATCCTCGGTTATAAGGATTTAGTCCAGGATGAACATTAATACATGTAACAGAAGAAACTAGATCAGCAGGGAATATTTGCTTACAATGGATAGAAACTATTAGATCATACTTATTCTTTGCTAAAGTTATAAACCTCAAATCTTTAACATCTAGAGAAGTAGCACCTAATTGAATCATTTCTTGCGGCTTCTCATTCACTGTCGAGTATCTATATTCAATACTGTGCGATTCAGATACCTCTTGTATTAAACATTCATTTTGAAAAAAAGAAACCAAAGATGAATTGTCTGAGACAACCAAAATTTTTTTATTATCAGACATCTATTATCACTCAACTATTAATGATATTTATTACAAACTTAACATCTTGAGCACTTAGATCAGGATAAATAGGCAAACAAAGAATCTTATTTGCGGCATTTAATGCCACAGAAAAATCGTAACCAGAAGAAAACTCTCGATATATCTCATAATCCGAAATTAGCGGATAAAAATAACGACGAGAATAAATATCATTATCTTTCAGCTTCTGAAAAAGCTCATCCCTACTAACAGGATACTCAGACTCAACAAAAATTGGAAAATACGAGTAATTAGCCATTCCCACATCAACCTCAGGCATACAACGAATACCTTTAACATTCTTAAGCAATTCACGGTACAAAGCATCTATATTTCTACGCCGCGCCACTGCTTGATCGATATACTTTAACTGTAATACGCCAAATGCCGCATTAATTTCACTCATTTTCCCGTTAATACCAAAATCAATTACTGTTACATCATCTTGAAAACCAAAGTTCTTTAATTGATCTATACGTTGCTTTGTTTTAACATCAGGACAAACAATGGCGCCTCCTTCAAACGTATTAAATACCTTCGTAGCATGAAAACTCAACACTGATAGATCACCATGTCTCAGCAAACTACCATCATCATCTTTTACGCCAAAAGCATGGGCAGCATCATAAATCACTTTAAGATTATATTTATCAGCGATCTGTTGAATAGCATTCACATCACAAGCTCTACCATAGCAATGAACAGGCATAATAGCTGTCGTTTGTGAACTAATTGCAGCTTCGATTCTAGCTGGATCTAGATTTAGAGTTTCAGAATCCACATCTACAAAAATTGGTTTAAGACCATTCCACATTATAGAATGAGCTGTTGCCACGAAAGAATAAGGAGTAGTTATGACCTCACCTTTAATTTGTAGTGCTTGTAGTGCCGTAATCAACGCAATAGTTCCATTAGAAAATAAAGAAATATACTCTACTCCCAAATATTCACATAGCGCATTTTCTAACTGCTGATGAAAGTACCCACTATTAGAAAGTATTTTACTATCCCAAATTTCCCGCAAATAAGACTCAAACTCTTCTAACGGGGGCAAGAATGGCTGAGTTACATAAATAGGCTTATTAGTCATTACTCATCTCAAACTAACGATAACAAATATTTACCATAACCATTTTTACCCAAAGCCTTACCTATTTGTTTCAACTGGTCCGCATTTAGCCAGCCATTATTAAAAGCGATCTCTTCCAAACAGGCAATTTTGTAACCTTGACGATGCTCAATGGTTTGTACAAAAGAGCTGGCTTCCTGCAAGCTATCATGTGTTCCAGTATCCAGCCATGCAAACCCACGACCTAACAGTTCCACATGCAAATCACCACGCTCCAGATACGCTTGATTAATACTGGTAATCTCGAACTCTCCTCGAGCTGAAGGCCTCACCCCCTTAGCGATTTCAATCACTTCATTATCATAAAAATAAAGGCCAGTTACTGCGTAATTTGACTTTGGTTGCATTGGTTTTTCTTCAATTGAAATAGCACACTTCTGATCATCAAAAGCCACAACACCAAAACGTTCTGGATCTTTAACCTGATAGCCAAATACTGTAGCTCCCCGGGATCGACTAGAAGCCTCACATAATTTTGGAGTAAAACCTTGGCCATAAAAAATGTTATCACCTAATACCAGACAAACCGAATCATCCGCAATAAAGTTTTTACCAATAATAAATGCCTGTGCAAGACCATCAGGATTTTGCTGTGTAGCATAACTGATATCTATGCCGAAGTTTGAGCCATCACCTAACAAATTAATAAAACTTTGCTGATCTTCGGGCGTTGTAATCATCAACACGTCTCGAATCCCTGCCAGCATCAATACAGATAATGGGTAATACACCATAGGTTTATCATAAACTGGTAAAAGCTGTTTCGAAATACCTTTAGTAATAGGATAAAGCCTTGTTCCTGCACCTCCCGCTAAAACAATGCCTTTCATGACCGTGCCGCCATACCTGTTCCTAGTCTTTCACGCTGATAACTACCATCTAGCACATGCTGACACCATTCAGAATTATCAAGATACCACCTGATAGTTTTTTTAATACCACTTTCAAATGTTTCTTCAGGCAACCAGCCCAGATCCCTGGCTATTTTATCTGCATCTATTGCATAACGAACATCATGTCCTGGCCTGTCCGTAACAAACCTAATAAGCTGTTCATGTGGTTTAAATTCTGAATCAGGCACTAGTTCATCAAGTATTGAACAAATAGTTTTAACAACGTCTAGATTAGTTTTTTCGTTATGCCCGCCAATATTATAGGTTTCGCCAAGTTTGCCTTTTTCAAGCACCAACCTGAGTGCCCTGGCATGGTCATCAACATGCAACCAGTCACGAACTTGTTCACCCGTTCCATAAACTGGCAATGGCTTACCCTCCAGAGCATTTAATGTCACAAGCGGTATAAGCTTTTCAGGAAACTGGTAGGCGCCATAGTTATTAGAACAATTAGTAACCACAACCGGCAGGCCATATGTACGATACCAGGCACGCACCAAGTGATCCGAAGATGCTTTGCTTGCAGAATAAGGCGAACTTGGCTCATAAGATGTTTCTTCGGTAAAAAAACCTGATTCATCCAGATCCCCATAGACTTCATCTGTTGAGACATGATGAAAACGAAATTTATCCTTTTTAGAGCTTTCGAGACAGGCCCAATATTTCCTTGACACATCCAGTAAGTTATAGGTACCTACAATATTTGTCTGAATGAAATCCGCAGGTCCATCAATAGAGCGATCAACATGAGATTCTGCTGCTAAGTGCATAATTGCATCTGGCTGATATTGTTTAAAGATCTTCTCTATTGCTTTTATATCGCAGATATTTGCATGCTCAAAAGAATATCGTGAACTTGACGATACTTCTGTGAGAGATTCAAGATTACCTGCATAGGTTAAGGCATCAAGATTGATAACCTCATGATTGGTTTCATTAATATACTGACGTATGACAGCAGATCCTATGAAACCAGCACCTCCTGTTACTAAAACTTTCAAAATATCTCACCGATAAAGTTTACTGCTAAGAAAACAATCTAATGATTAAATTTATAGATATTATATTAATTGGTGGAGCTAGGCGGGATCGAACCGCCGACCTCAACACTGCCAGTGTTGCGCTCTCCCAGCTGAGCTATAGCCCCATTTAATGTGAAGTGATAATACTGGCTTAACCAGTTTTTGTAAATAGAACAATAAGATAAAGACACTAAAAACAGATATCTCGACTTCCTCGGCATGACATAATTACTACCCCGAGTGGGTTAACTACCACTCGAAATGACTAAAGCACATTAACATAAGATCAGGCGACATTTTCGATATGGCTCAATGCCTGCTCGATTCTCGCCAGGGTTTTCTCCTTACCCAGTAGTTCCAGCGTAACATCTATCGATGGGGATTTGCCGTTCCCGGTCACTGCCAGTCTCAATGGCTGGCCCACTTTGCCAAAACCTACATCCATTTTTTCTACGGTGTCCTCCAC
>JAOUQA010000092.1 GCA_029879605.1 Gammaproteobacteria bacterium | reverse complement strand
TGGAACTGGCCTGGGCTTGGCAATTTCACGTCAATTAATTGAATTAATGCAGGGTTCTATTGGTATCAGGGATAATAGTAAAGGATCTACTTTCTGGATTCGTATGCCTGTTGAAGTGTCATCTCATGCGCCACATGAGAATAGAAAAATAACAACTGATACTATGAATGAGGAATTTTCAGGCATGGAAATCCTGGTGGCTGACGATAATGCTATTAATCGTAAATTAATTACTACATTACTTGAGCAGAAAGGTGTTTCTATAGTTGAAGCAAATGACGGTAATGCTGCATTGAAACTTGCGCTTAATAATTATTATGACCTGATATTTATGGATATTCGAATGCCTGGGCTTAATGGGGTGGAAGTTACAAAACAGTTGCGTGCTAGTGGAATCAATCGAAATACCCCTGTTATTGCCTTAACTGCTCACGCGTTACCCCACGAACAGGCTGAATTTCTTGAAGCAGGCATGGATGCCTGTATAACCAAGCCGGTTCTGGAGGATCATATTTGTACTTTAATTGATCAGTGGGTGGTTTCTAAAAAATCCACTAATAACAATAGCGGTGAAAATTGCCTGGCTGGTTGCGATTGAGCTATTCTTCGATTAACTGTGTGATCAGCTTTGATGTCCTGTAAATCATTCATCCTGGGGTTTTTGGTTGTAATTATTCTTGGTGCTTGTTCATCTAAACCTTTCGTAATACCCGGTTCTAAAATTTATAAAGGCGATGGTGAAAATGATATTTACATTATTAGTCATGGCTGGCATACAGGTATTGTAATACCTGCGGATGATATTAAGACAATTGCGCCAGAACTTGATCAACGATTCGGAGAAACGCTATATCTTGAATTTGGCTGGGGAGATAAAGGCTTTTATCAGGCTAACGAAATTACTTCAGGGCTTACTCTAAGGGCTGTTTTCTGGCCAACAGAGTCTGTTATGCACGTGGTCGCAGTGCCAGTATACCCATATGAGTACTTTCCTGATAGTGAGATTGAAAGACTATGTTTAAATAATGAGGAACTGAAATTACTAATTCAGTTTCTTTCAGATAGTTTTTATAAAGAAGCTGGTCGTATAGTTACTTTAAAGAATGGTTTATATGGTGATAGTCAGTTTTATAAAGCTGAAGGTGACTATTATTTGATGAATACCTGCAACAAATGGACAGCTAAAGGATTAAAAAGCATTGGCATGGATATATGGCCTATGTTTAAGTTAACTTCAGGCAGTATTATGGATTATATTCGAAAGCATACTCAATCTAATGGAGATATCGCTGGTGTATTTAACGCAGTTCCCGGCTCGTTTTCAACACTATGCCCGGTTATTAAAAAGTAGAGGCCGTGACCCTAAATTTCAGCATTGTGATAGACGTTCTGCACATCATCCAGATCATTTAACATATCCAGGAATTTCTCAAATAGTTCTACATCATCACCAGTGATTGCTGTTGTTGTTTGTGGCAGGTATTGAATTTCATCAACTTCAAAATCAATATCACCAATGCTATCAATCAAGGTCTGTTTGGCCTTGAAGTGTTCTGTGTGTGGGACAAAGACTGTTATTTTACCTGCTTCACTTTCGACATCTGTAACATCCACATCAGCCATGAGCAGAGCCTCAAGTACAGATTCATCATCTTCACCACTAAATACCAGAATGCCTGAATGATCAAACATATGACTGACTGTACCCTGAGTACCAATTTTACATTTGGTTTTAGAAAAACACTGGCGGACATCACCAAAGGTGCGATTGGGGTTGTCAGTCAAACAGGCAACCATCACCATACAGCCGCCAGGTCCGAAGCCTTCATAGATTGCAGGTGAATAGTCTTCACCACCTGTGCCTTGAGCTTTATTTAGTGCTTTTTCAATAACATGGCTGGGTACCTGATCCTTTTTGGCTCGATCAATCAAGCTTCTCAGAGCCAGGTTGCTGTCTGGGTCAATCCCTCCTGCTTTGGCGCATACGTAGATCTCGCGGCCATATTTGCTATAGACTTTTGCCTTGGCATCGGATGTTTTTGCTATGGATTCTTTACGATTTTGAAAGGCACGACCCATGACTTTATTACTCCATCAAATTTGTAGTTTGCCTGGTAATTTTACCGATAAATCATACCTGAGATCAATTTTACTGTTAGAGCTGATTCTGGCACCTGTGTGAGTCGTAATTAAGCAGTTATTTATTTATCTTAATACGGTAAGTAAATATAATTTTAATTTTTACTGGCTTACTAGCAGGTATTGGCAGCAAGATATTTCTTTAGTTATTGAGTATTAGGCATAAAAAATAAATATTATCGAACAAATATTCATGAAATGACTTAAGTGATTGAATGTTAAGAAAAATTAAGCTAGATTGTTGATTGTTTCATGTGTTCTTGATGCTTGATTAAGGAGATTCACTTGCTGTTGAGAAACTGGCTGCCGTTTATAGTCTGGCTATTTATGATGATACCATTATCTATTGTGGCTGAATCTGACTGGCCAGACAGGCTTGAGAACCTGACACAGGAGCATAAAGGTCAGACAGGTGTTTACCTGTTAGAAAAAGGTGAAGATGCCCTTCTGTCAAGAGCATGGCTAGCAGACACGGCAAAGCATAGTATTGATGTTCAGTATTTTATCTGGAGCACAGATAATATAGGCACACTGGCTGCAGCTTCCCTGTTACGCGCAGCTAAGCGTGGTGTGCATGTCAGGGTGCTTGTAGATGATTTGCTAATAGATGCCAGCAATGACGTTCTTTATGCGCTGGCAAGTCACCCCAATGTTGAAATCCGAATTTATAATCCGAAACTTAATGTAGGCCAGTCTTTTTTTTCCCAGATTATTAATGTGGCTGTTGATTTTAGAGGTATTAATCAACGTATGCATAATAAGGTTTTTATCGTTGACCAGCAGGTAGTCATAACGGGAGGTCGTAATATGGCGGATGAGTATTTTGATTATGATCAGAAGTATAATTTTCGTGACAGGGATGTTCTGTTGGTGGGTGAAGCTGTTAAGTCAGCTGTCAAAAGTTTTGTGAATTTCTGGGATAGTCAATATGCAGTTGCAATTGAAGAATTGATTCAAAATCCTTTTGAACGATATGTTGAAAAAGATATTGATGATGAGTGGGGCGATACACAGGAGAAAGATCTGAACCTGGTTATAAAACAGGTTGATGAACTGACTAAAGAAAAAATAGATAAAGTGTATCAATATCTGGCAGAGTATGAACTAGACATGGAAAACTTTATTCCTGAAATGCGAGTTAAGGTAAAACAGATAAGCCAGGAATTTTCTAATATTGTTAATCAGCTATTCTGGACTGAGGTCGATTTTATTAGTGATTTGCCAGGTAAAAATGATCGTATCTTTACCTTAGGAGGTGGCAGTCAATTAACGGATAAGCTGGCTGAAATTGTAAATTCTGCAAAACAGACGATTACAATTCAATCGCCTTATTTAGTAATGAGTTGGGATGCCTGGGATATTTTTCGTCAGGCTGTAAAGCGTGGAGTACGAGTCAGAATTAATACAAATTCATTAAGTTCAACTGATAATTTACCTGCCTATAGTGGATACTCAAGACAGCGTAATCGTTTATTGAATACAGGTATCGAAATATATGAATTCAGGCCAGATGCCAGAATTAGAATGGATATCATCAATCGTTATGAAGAAATAAAAACAAAACCACCTGTTTTTGCAGTACATGCAAAAACAATGATTGTTGATGGGCAAATTGCGTATATAGGCTCATTTAATTTTGATCCCAGGTCTGAAAACTTGAATACAGAGGCGGGAGTGATTATAAGAGATAAAACACTGGCGAGGCGACTTGAGTCAATAATTGAAGTTGATATGCAACCAGAAAATAGCTGGAATGTTAAAGTTGATGGTTATGGACATAATGCATCGTTTGTTAAAAAGACAAAGGTATTTATTCTAAAGCTGATACCAATGGATTCAATTTTATAAAATAGAATGAGATAGTTATTAAATGATAGATATTAACCAGTTGAGCGATCAGTTTTCGATAGATGATCACCTGGCTTTCAGGTGCAATGATAATGGTATGATCGCAATAGATGTGGATACAGAACATGCTAGTGCATGTATTCAGTTGCAGGGGGCGCATATAACAAAATGGGAAATTCATGATCAGCCAGATATCATCTGGCTATCAGATGATGCGATTTTTTCTAAAGGCAAATCTATACGGGGAGGTATACCTGTCTGCTGGCCGTGGTTTGGTGCCCATAAATCCAGTACATCATTACCTGCTCATGGATTTGCCAGGATGGTAGACTGGGAACTAATTGAAACCAGGCTTATAAATGAGTCTATTGAGCTTGTTTTTTGCCTGAAATGTAGCGGTGATTTGCAGGAGATGTGGCCGTTTTCAACAGAGCTATTCTATACTATCTCTATAGGCGAAAAACTGGAGTTAGATCTACATACGCGAAATACAGGCGCAATAGATATAAATCTAAGTGAGGCATTACACAGTTACTTTAACGTGAGTGATGTACGAGATATCCAGTTATCTGGCCTTGATGGATGTGACTATCTAGATAAGCTGGAAGATTTCAGAAGAAAGTCTCAGTCTGGTGTAATTAAAATTAATCAGGAAGTAGATAGAGTTTATTTAGATACGGTTAGTAGCTGTGTTATCGATGACCCGGGATTTAAACGTCGAATAATGATTAGTAAGCAAGGTAGTAAATCCACTATTGTGTGGAATCCCTGGCAGGAAACAGCCAGCAAAATGGGAGATTTAGGTGATAATGGATATTTAAATATGTTATGTGTAGAAAGCGGTAATGCAACTGAGAACAGTGTTGTGCTTGCGCCGGGAGAGGATCATTATTTAAATGTGGAATACTCCGTTCAGATGAATTGATTCTTAGTGTGATGCTGATCCGGTTCTTATACTTTATATATTGTTATCCTGTGCTAGTGTTATAAAAAATAGAAGCTGTTAAGTATCTGAATAATAGTAAGATCCGGTTTTAGTTTAATTATTTACGAGTAATTATAATGAAAAGAATTCTTAAAATACTGCTGGGGCTAATACTTCTTATTGTTCTAGGATTAGGTGCGTTTCTTTATGCTTTTGATGCAAATGATTATAAGCAGGAAATAACTGACCTGGCGCAAATGGTTACAGGCCGCAGTATTAGTATAAATGGAAATATTGATATTTCTGTTTATCCATGGATAGGTCTTAAAGTTGATAATGTTGTTGTTAATAATAATCAGGGCTTTAGTCAGACAAAATTTGCCAGCATAGATCAGTTCGATATAAAAATTAAGATTCTTCCGTTATTGAGCAAGAAAATTGAAATTGATGAACTGGTTATGACAAGGTTGAATATGGCTTTAGAGAAGAATGCTGAAGGAAAGAATAACTGGTCTGATTTTATAATGACCTCTGACGCTGGTGTTGTTGGTTCAAAGTACGGATTAACAAGTTTTATGGTACAGGGCGTGGAGCTGGTTGATGCTAATATCATCTGGAAAGATACGGCGAGTGGTAAGCAATTCGATATTTTGGCTTTGAATCTAAGTACTGAAGCAATAATTAATGGTCAGCCACTTCCAGTCAACATAAAAACAAGAATTAAAAGTAATCAGCCTGTATGGCAGGCTGCAGTTGTTGTGAAATCTCAATTGGTTTTTAAAGATGAATATCCTGGGTTTAATGCAAAGGGGATGCAACTTGCAGCAAATGCTGTATTCCCATCTGGGAATTTAAAGAAAGTTTCTTTTTCTATGGTAGCTGATAGTGATGTCAATCTTGATGCACATACTGCAAGTTTGAAGAATGCCAGGATAAAAACGCTGGGATTAATGATGGGTGGGGATTTTAATGTTGAAAATATATTTTCAGTTCCAGTGATACGTGGTCCACTGAAAGTTGAAACATTTGAGGCAGCAGTTTTAATGAAAAACTTTGATGTTGAATTGCCGAAAATGAAAAATGCAAATAGTCTTAAAGCAATTGAGTTTTCATCGTCATTTCAAACTAATTTCACATCAATCTATTTTGATAAGATAGATGCGCAGGTAGATGGTAAAAAGGTAGACGGTTTTATCCGTATTGACGGTGGTGATAAAACACAAATTCGATATACCTTTAATGTGGATAAAATTGAACTTAATGATTATATGCCTCGTAATGAGGGTGATGAAGATAGAAGATGGAGTTTACCAGTAGAGTTTATAAGATCCGTTGATCTTGAAGGTAAGATTGATGTTGCTTCGGTTAGTGCTAGTGATGTTGAATTAAAGGCATTTAATATTACATCAAGTATAAAAGATGGGGTTTTGACGCTTAACCCTGTCAGGGCAAAAGTAGATGACAGTTCACTAAGTTCTGCGCTACAAATCAATGCACAGACTGATCCGGTTGGGAAGTTGTTATTTAAAGCACAGAATATTAATACAAATGACAGTATAAATCCATGGTTAAACAGTGTGCTAGGCGAGGATGTTATCAAGATTGATGGGATTGCAGAACTTGATATGGATCTTAAGTTAAAGGGTATTGATTATAAGTCTATGAAGAACACAGCCCAGGGTTTAGTTAAGCTAAATATCGGCAAGATGACGATGCATGGTGTTGATCTTGATCATGCGTCTCGTAGTGTTGTTGTTAATTTTGCTAATAAAAACAATTTCAGGACACGTGCTTCTTATGTGAGCGAAATTAATCTTGATAAAGGTGAGGAATTTGATAGTCTTGCAGGGACTTTTAATTTGTCGTATGGCAAATTGACAACAAAAGATCTCTTACTCAAGTCCAGATTAGCAGATATTCAACTAACGGGTAATATTGACCTGCTCAAGGAAGTTCTAGGTTATAAAATAACTCTGGATATGCATGTGGAAAATCCGTCTGATATACGTGATAAATTGAGAGATCACCCGATGGAATATAACGCACGTGGAACTTATCGTCGAGTGGCCTGTGATTTTGATTATACACGCTATGATCATCTGGTTTCTCGGATGTTAACTATAGAGGCTAAAGCCAGAAGAATTCAGGAAATGAAAAAAAGGCAATCAGGTGCTAGCTTCTAAACGGATAATATTTTATTTTGATAAATACTACTCAGTAATAAAAGTGGTATAATTCATCGATTTTTTTAAATTGTCGGTGAGTTATGTTAATTGTTATATCCCCAGCAAAGACACTTGATTATGAGTCTCAGCCTGAGACTAAAAAATTTACCCTGCCTGATTATCTTGAGCAATCACAGCAGTTAATAAAATATTTGCGTGAGTATTCTCCTCAGGATATTAGTCAGTTAATGAATGTAAGTAGTAAAATAGCCGA
>JAOUQA010000091.1 GCA_029879605.1 Gammaproteobacteria bacterium | reverse complement strand
GTAGTGCTTCATAGACACCATCCATATCTTCACCAGGGAAACCGCCTTTCATATAGGTGTAGGTGCCCATACCAAGGAATACAGCATCATATTCATCGAGTAACTGCTGGAAGGGGATATCTTTGCCAATTTCAGTATTTAGTTTAAATTCAATGCCCATGCCCTCGAAAATTTCCTGGCGGGTTTTTAGTACCTGTTTTTCCAGTTTGAAGGGTGGGATACCGAAGGTTAGCAGGCCGCCAATTTCAGCATATTTATCAAATACAACGGCTTTTACACCATTGCGTGCCAGGATGTCGGCACAACCCAGACCGGCCGGGCCGGCACCCACGATGGCAACTTTTTTACCTGAGTCCTTAACGGCTGACAGGTCAGGGCGCCAGCCCTGTTTGAAGGCTTCATCAGTAATGTATTTTTCTACGGAGCCAATGGTCACGGCATCGAAATTACAGTCATTCAGAGTACAGGCGCCTTCGCACAAACGATCCTGTGGGCAGACACGGCCACAGACTTCCGGTAGCGTGTTGGTACGATGACACAATTCAGCAGCCTCTAAAATATTGCCTTCAGATGCAAGTTTTAGCCAGTTAGGAATGTAGTTATGAACCGGGCATTTCCATTCGCAATATGGATTGCCGCAGGCCAGGCAACGGTCAGCCTGATTACGTGCTGCCTGTTCATCGAACGGCTTATAAATTTCACGAAATTCAATCCGGCGTTCTTCGACCTTGATCTTGTCAGGGTCCTGACGAGGCACATCAATGAACTGCATGATATTTCCCATGGTATTACCCCGAAAAATACTGAGAACTTCAGTGTTAGTGGTTAAGCTGCGTTAAGACGCGATTTGATTTTGCCGCTGACGGCACCCATGTCGGCTCGACCCTGTACTTTGGGTTTGAGCTGGCCCATGACCTTGCCCATATCTTTAATGGAACTGGCGCCGGTGCTGGAAATGGCTTCTTCGATCAATGCTTCAATTTCTTCATCACTGAGTTCAGCGGGTAGAAATTCTTTTAATATCTCGATTTCGTACATTTCCTGCTTGAGCAGATCGTCGCGCCCGGCTTTTTCATACTGATCAGCTGATTCACGACGTTGCTTGGTCATTTTATCGAGCACAGTAATGATACGATCGTCATCCAGCTCAATGCGTTCGTCTACCTCGATCTGCTTGATGGCAGATAGTATGAGACGAATAACCTGAAGACGAGCTTTATCACCCGATTTCATGGATGTTTTCATATCATCCTGAATTCGTTGTTTTAGTGCGGCTGTGCTCATGATTTGACCGATATTAGCGGCGACGACGTGGGTTACGAGTCAGACGTTCTCTTTCTTTAGACAGCTTCTTCAAGTGACGTTTTACAGCTGCAGCTGCTTTACGTTTGCGTTCAGTAGTGGGCTTTTCATAGGCCTCACGACGACGAATTTCGGTTAGAATACCGGCTTTCTCGCAGGAACGCTTGAAACGACGCAGAGCGACGTCAAAGGGCTCGTTATCTTTTAATTTTACAGATGGCATTAATTTCTCACTCAGTTAAAAAATTCTGTACAGTAGAACCCGCGGATTATACTTCAGTTTTTTAATAATTACCAAAACCATTATATGAAAGTACTTGGCATAGAAACCTCCTGCGATGAAACCGGCATCGCTATATATGACTCTGAGCAGGGTTTACTGGCTCATACGCTGCATTCCCAGGTCAAATTACACGCTGAATACGGCGGGGTTGTACCTGAACTGGCTTCCAGGGATCATATCCGTTATTTGTTGCCCTTGATGGAAAAAGCCTTAGTTGAAGCAGGGATAAATAAAATAGATCTGGATGGTGTGGCCTATACGGCAGGGCCAGGATTGATTGGGGCGTTGATGGTTGGTGCCTCGACAGCGCGATCACTGGCCATGGCACTGAATGTGCCGGCTATCGGGGTTCATCATATGGAAGGCCATTTACTGGCACCCATGCTGGAAGAGCCAGCGCCCGGCTTTCCTTTTATTGCTTTACTGGTATCAGGTGGACATACCTTGCTGGCTGAGGTGCAGGCGGTGGGACAATATAAAATACTTGGTGAAAGCCTGGATGATGCTGCGGGGGAGGCTTTTGATAAAACGGCCAAGTTACTTGATCTGGGTTATCCCGGTGGCCCGGTACTGGCAAAACTGGCTGAACAGGGTAAACAGGGTGCATATGAGTTTCCAAGGCCCATGACTGATCGCCCGGGACTGGATTTTAGTTTCAGTGGTCTCAAGACATTCACGTTGAATACGTATCAGAAGGCGGTGAAATCCTCACCTGGAGATCAGTCGCTAAAGGCTGATATTGCGCGGGCATTTGAGGATGCTGTTGTGGATACATTGCGGATCAAGTGTCAGCGTGCAGTAAAACAGACGGGAATAAAAACCCTGGTTATTGCCGGGGGTGTAGGTGCCAACCTGAGGCTTAGAGCGTCTCTGAAAACCATGATGGAAAAACAGGGTGGTGAATTATTCTATCCAAGAATAGAATTCTGTACCGATAATGGCGCCATGATTGCCTATGTTGGTTGTTTGCGATTAATGGCTGGCCAATATGAACCCATGGTTATTAATGCCAGAGCTCGCTGGCCCATGGAAGAACTAGAGACAATATGATGACAATAATAAATAAAATCTTACATCAGCCACGCCTGCTTAATCTCACGGGATTTGTGATTTGTGTAGCGGCCATGTTGTTTGCCGTAATGTATCTGCAGGGTGTGCTTTATCTAAATCCCTGCCCTCTGTGTATAGTGGATCGGGTATTAATTTCCATGATGGCCGGGATTTTTCTGCTTGCAGCCATACATAACCCGGTGTCTAAAATACGGCTGGTTTATGCAGGTAGTAATCTGCTGCTGGTAATTGCTGCATTCCTGGTTGGTGCGCGACATGTCTGGTTGCAGCATTTGCCACCAGACCAGGTGCCTGAGTGTGGAGCCGGGCTGGCCTTTATGCTGGATGTGTTGCCACTCTGGGAAGTAGTAACAAAAGTGTTTACCGGTTCAGGTGAATGTGCTGAAGTTCAGTGGCAGTTTCTTGGTTTGAGTATTCCGGAGCAGACCCTGATATTATTTAGCGGACTTCTGGTTCTGGTGGTGTACCTGCTGATTCTGAAGCCAGAAGAATAAATTAATTTTTATTGTTGGTGATTTTGCCTTCAGTACCGTTAAGCAGGTTTCTGATATTACTGCGATGTCGCCAGTAAAGCAGTACAGTCATTACCGCTGTTGTTATGGTGATAATGTCAGAACCGGTAAAGTACCAGACTATAGCAGGCGCACAAAGGGCAGCAGTCAGGGCTGAGACGGATGATATTTTTAAGGTAAAGGCCATTAGTAACCAGACACCGATTGTTGCCAGACCAATCAGGTAGTGGGTGCCCAGTAACACGCCAAGCAGGGTAGCAACCCCTTTACCGCCCTGAAAATGATAATAAACAGGATAAAGGTGGCCAAGAAAAGCAGCCAGTCCTGTTGCGGCGATGACTTCGTTAGGCATAGTCAGTAACACGCTAACAAGAACCGGGATCAGGCCTTTTAGCATATCGCCAAACAGGGTGATGGCCGCGGCTTTCTTACCACCGACACGTAAGACATTGGTAGCGCCTGGATTTTTAGAGCCTTCGGTACGTGGATCAGGCAGCCCCATAAGCTTACAGGTGATAATGGCTGTCGATATCGAGCCGAGTAAATAAGCAAACAGTGCGAATCCAGTAATCAGTATAATAGGCTGTTGAAGAGTATCCACGTAAACACTACTTTTGTAAGGAAGTTGAAATTTACCATTGTCAGTGGTTCAGGGCAAAGACAAGTTGATGGGTTTAAAGAAAATAAAATGTATTTTTGTTCATGGCTGGGGTATGAATCATGCCGTCTGGCAACCGGTTGTTGAGCAGTTGCCGGATTGGGTAGAGCCAGTCTGTATTGATTTGCCGGGACATGGAAAAAATCATGATATGGATTTCGTGTCACTGGATGATCTTGTTGAATTTTGTGTGGCCTGTACGGATGAACCTGCTTACTGGGTCGGCTGGTCCCTGGGTGGAATGGTAGTTACGAAACTGGCGCTGGAACATCCTGACAAAGTGAAAGCAATGATGCTGGTTGCAAATTCGCCCTGTTTTATTCAAAGTCATGACTGGCCACATGGAATGGCTACGGAGATATTTGATGCTTTTGCTGAAAATCTTCAGACTGATTTTCCAGGAACAATTCAGAGATTTCTGTCATTGCAGGTGCAGGGCAGTGAAAGTGGTCGTCAGATTCTGCGACAAATAAGAAAGCAGGTGCTGGCAATATCATCGGTGAATATTGAAGCACTGCATTCAGGTCTAAAATTACTAAAAACTGTTGATTTAAGAGAGCGAGTACGTGATCTTAAATCACCCGTGACCTGGGTGCTGGGTAATAAAGATGCACTGGTAAAAGCATCCCTGGGTAAAGAATTGCAGCAGCAGTTGCCTGCGGCAGATATATTGATGTTTGATAAGGCGTCACACGCGCCTTTCCTGTCTCATCGTGATCAGTTTAATCGTGAGCTGATTATGGCTATAGAAAAAAGTTGTTAATACTGTGTTAGATTCTGAAAAAAAACGTATCCAGAAGCATTTTAATTTAAAGGCAAAGTCTTACGAGGCATCTGCTGTTTTACAGCAGGAAGTTTGCAACAGGTTGCTGGAAAAACTTTCCTGGGTAAAGCATGCACCGGAATATATTCTTGATGCGGGAAGTGGAACAGGCTGGGGTACCAAAGGACTTATGAGTACCTATTCATCTGCCAGGGTGATAGCAATGGATTTATCAGTTTCTATGCTGAAACAGACCAGGGGCAAAGGTGGGCTATTCAGAAAGCCATCATTGTTATGTGCAGATGCTGAGTCGATACCACTGGCTGATGATTCGGTTGACTTAATATTTTCAAGTTTAATGTTGCAATGGTGTGACCCGGAAAAAGTATTTAAAGAATTCCTTCGTGTATTAAAGCCCGGTGGCTTATTAATGTTTGCCAGCTTTGGGCCAGATACACTCAAGGAGTTAAGAACAAGCTGGTCTAAGGTTGACCAGGCAGTGCATGTAAATGATTTTATCGACATGCATGATCTTGGTGATAGTTTGCTGGCAACTGGATTTGCCGAGCCGGTTATGGACATGGATATGATGACCTTGATTTATGATGATGCTATTACTGTAATGAAAGACTTGCAGTTGATAGGCGCAAATACACCGCTTAAAAATAATGCAAAAGGTTTGTTAACGCCGGGTAAATTGCAGCGGGTGATTAATGAATATGAAGCATTTAGAGAGAATGAATCCTTGCCCGCAACCTATGAAATTATATATGGCCATGCCTGGAAAATTGAAAAGAAAAATAATGGCCATGGTGACAGAGAAATTCACCTGCCAGTTGACAGTATTAAATTAATGACAAGATAAGTCATGGTGATTTTCAGGCATAAGATTAATCTATTGTCCTGAAAGACCATGTAAACAATATAAAGAACAGGGTTTGTGTATATTGTGGTTTATCTTGGTGTGATAAGTTCATGAAGTGCTGTTTAAATTTTTGCTCCGGGTTGTTTTAAAATATATTGCTTTGTTACGATAATATTTTTTAATAAGTATCAGTATTGTTTTACATGAAGCAAGTATAAAAATTTTCTAGTTTAACTAAGTTTGAAATAGTGGTTATCTGTAGTTCTTATTTGCTATATAAGTAAACGATCCTCCTCCTTTTTAGAACATGAGTGGTGAATACAATGACAGATGTAATACAGGATGCAGGTAAAGAAACAGAAGGTCACCTGGTTGAGCTGGACAGCTGGTCAGAAGATATTGCCAGGCAGTATGCGAGTGAAGATAATATGGAATTAAACGAAGAGCATCTGGAAGTGCTGCATTACCTGAGAAAGTTCTATGATAAAAACGGGCGTGAATTTAATGCCAGGATAATGCTCAATGCGCTTGAGTTTGAATTTGGACAGTGGGAAGGTAAGCGCCGATTGTATCAGTTGTTTCCAAAGGGGCCGGTTGCCCAGGGTTGTAAGTATGCTGGTATTCCTTTGCCACCAAATTGTAATGATTTGTCTTTTGGTTCAGTTCATTAACTGATTAAAATAAAAAAAGCGACAAAGCCGCTTTTTTTATTTGACAGTATTTGGATGTATTAAGCCAGCAATGATGCCTTTAGTTTTTTCATTGCATTTTTTTCCAGTTGGCGAATGCGTTCAGCTGAGACATCATATTTATCAGCCAGTTCATGAAGTGTAGCTTTGTTATCATCATCAAGCCAGCGAGACATGAGTATATCGCGACTACGATCATCCAGGTCTTTCATTGATTCCGATAAAGTTTGTAGTTGTTGCTGGTTCCAGTCATCTTTTTCAAGTTGTGTGGCTGGATCATGTTGCTGGTTAGCAAGATAAGTTGCTGGTGAAATATAACTTTCATCATCTTCATCGGGCGAACTATCAAAAGCAACATCATAATTGCTAAGGCGAGCTTCCATTTGTAATACAGTTTCAGGTTTTACGCCAAGGTCTTTGGCAACACCTTCAACTTCTTCACGACTAAACCAGCCCAGGCGTTTTTTTGAACTACGTAAATTAAAAAATAATTTACGCTGAGCCTTGGTTGTAGCAATTTTTACAATACGCCAGTTGCGTAATACGAATTCATGTATTTCAGCCTTAATCCAGTGTACAGCAAAAGAAACCAGGCGTACCTGACGGTCGGGTTTAAAGCGTTTAACCGCCTTCATAAGACCAATGTTGCCTTCCTGGATTAGATCTGTCAGAGCCAGGCCATAGCCCTGATAACCACGCGCAATACGTACTACGAAACGTAAATGGGACATGACAAGGCGTTGAGCAGCATCAAGATCACCATGATCCTGCAGACGTGTACCAAGGTCGTATTCTTCTTCAGCGGTTAGCATTGGAATATTATTAACCTTCTGGATATAGGCATCCAGGCTACCGCAGCTTATAGGTAGATGGTTGTTGGCAAGAATCAGTTCGTTAGTCATAGTTACTCCGCTCATTTCTGGCTGTGGCTATTTTAGCACTCAATTCCATAGAGTGCTAATTATAGACGAAGTTCCCCGGGGAAAGGCACAGCAACAGTAGTGGAAAAGGGGTGTGACATAAGTAATTGAAAAATCAGGGATTAATAATGAGATATTGATGCCTGAGACGAAGTAGATTGTTCATGCGAGCTACAAACAGAGCTTCCTGGATCGGTTTTTCCAGTAAATCATTGGCCCCGGCGGCAAATAAGTTATTCAGGATTTTGGTGTTGTTGGTTCTGCTTTCATTTGAGGTGGTGACCAGTATCGGTAGTTGCTCGGGAGTCAGGCCCATGCC
>JAOUQA010000090.1 GCA_029879605.1 Gammaproteobacteria bacterium | reverse complement strand
CCACCGACGTGATATCGAAGCCGGTAACAATGCCGGCATGAAAACTATTGTTGCCTTATTCGGTTACATCAATGAAGAAGATAATATCGACGACTGGGGTGCCGATATTAAAATTCATCATCCCGGTGAAATTACACCCTACCTGTAAAAATCATTTCGGCTCATACATCCACAAAAAATACCGGCTATTCACATAACAAAATTATTCTTGTCAGATTCTGATTCCAGTGCTAATTTAACAGTGCATTTTTAGCAGTTCGATACTCAGGACAACAACATGATAAGCAAAAGATTTATGAATGCCTTTGATTCAGTTGTTGATGTTGTATTTAGCCTGATATTAATTTTCATTATGCTGGGTATCGCCATCGGTGCTGTACAACTGGTTTTTTCTATCTGGGAATTATTTAAATTCGAGGGCATTACCGGGCATTATATTGATGTCATAACCGATGTCCTGACACTTTATGTTCTGGTTGAATTATCCCGTTCACTGGTTGAGTATTTTAACTGTCACAGGCTGCGCCTGACTTTTATTGTCGATGCAGCCATTGTTTTTATTATCCGGGAAATACTTATCCTGCTATTTAAACATGAAACCTCAGCTGACATGCTCTACGCTTTTTCTGCCCTGTTACTGGTACTGGGTGTTATACGCTTTAGTTCTGTTATTGCCTATCAATATGAGAAAAGAATAGCGACTGAAAACCCGCAACCCTGCCAGGGCAATGATTAGCTAAAAACGACTCTTTGCCGTTAACAGGTAACCAGAAAATACAATTTGAATAGTCAGGCACAGGAAAAAACAAGTGCTGGATCTAATAAACATAGATCACCTGGCTTAACCGCTCAAACAAGGTTTTACATGAAAATAGCTATCTTATCCCGTAACAAAAAACTCTATTCCACCCGACGCCTGGTTGAGGCCTGTGAACAACACGGCCATGAACCCATGGTTGTGGATGTATTACGCAGTTATATGAATATTGCATCCAGCAAACCGGAGGCTCACTTCAAGGGTGAAGAACTACCCGATTTCGATGCTGTGATTCCGCGTATCGGTGCCTCGGTAACATTTTATGGCACAGCGGTACTCAGGCAGTTTGAAATGATGGGCTCATTTCCACTCAATGAATCGGTCGCCATCAGCCGCTCCCGTGACAAATTACGTTCCCTGCAATTACTTTCAAGAAAAGGTATCGGCCTGCCACAAACCGGTTTTGCCCATAACCCGGATGATATCCAGGATTTAATCACCATGGTTGGCGGTACCCCCTTAGTCGTTAAATTACTGGAAGGCACCCAGGGTATCGGCGTGGTACTTGCTGAAACAAAAAAAGCGGCAGAAAGTGTTATCGAAGCCTTTATGGGTTTGAAAGTAAATATCCTGGTCCAGGAATATATCAAGGAAGCCAATGGTGCCGATATTCGCTGCCTGGTAGTTGGCAACAAGGTCGTTGCCGCCATGAAACGCCAGGCACAGGTTGGTGAATTTCGTTCTAACCTGCATCGTGGTGGCAGCGCCTCGTTAATAAAAATCACCCCGGCAGAACGGGCCACGGCTATAAAAGCTGCCAAGGTGATGGGACTGAACGTGGCCGGTGTTGATATTTTACGCTCACAACGTGGCCCACTGGTAATGGAAGTGAATTCATCCCCCGGACTTGAAGGCATCGAAAAAGCAACCGGTAAAGATGTTGCCAGTATGATTGTCGAATTTATAGAAAAAAATGCCCGACCTCATAAAACCCGCACCAGGGGCAAAGGCTGATCTCGATGACCAATAAGCCGCTGACAATTAACGGGGTAACAATTGAAGCCGGTATGCGCACTACCATCGACCTGCCTGCCGGGCGTCTCTACACCCATGCGCCGATGAGCATGCCAGTTCATGTCATTAGCGGTAAACGCGCAGGCCCCCGACTGTTTTTAAGTGCCGCCATTCACGGTGATGAAATTAACGGCGTCGAAATCATTCGTCGACTGCTCAAGCTGCCAGCGCTGAAACGTCTGCGTGGCACTATCATCGCTGTACCCATCGTCAATGTTCATGGTCTTATTCATCATTCACGCTACCTGCCTGATCGACGTGACCTGAACCGTTCATTTCCCGGCTCAGAAAAAGGCCCATTAGCCTCAAGACTGGCCTATCTATTCATGAAAGAAATTGTCGAAAAAAGTACCCATGGCATCGACATTCACACCGGCGCCATTCACCGCAGTAACCTGCCACAGATTCGTGCTAACCTGGATGATGCCGAAACAGACAGGCTGGCCAGGGCATTTAATGTACCGGTTATCATTTCATCTAATCTACGCGATGGTTCATTGCGAGAAGCGGCAGCAGAATTTGGCATACCCATGCTACTCTACGAAGCCGGTGAAGCATTGCGCTTTGACGAAATTTCGATTCGTGCCGGCGTTAAAGGTATAGTCAATGTTATGCGCGAACTGGAAATGCTACCTGCAAGTCGAACTAAATCTCAAAAACATGAGCCTGTCGTTGCCAGGTCAAGCTCATGGGTACGCGCACCGGATAGCGGTATCCTGCGCACCATGATGCCACTCGGTGGCAGGGTCAAAAAAAATACCTTACTCGGTGTCGTCGCCGATCCATTTGGTGAAACTGAAGTTAATGTAGTAACACCGTTCAGCGGCATTGTAATTGGCAGAACCAATTTACCACTGGTCAATGAAGGTGATGCGCTATATCACATTGCACGTTTTGAAGATATTCATGAAATTGAAGCCAAGGTCGATGAATTCCAGGAAGAACATTCACCGGAAAGTATTCCTTTCCCAACACCTGATAGCCCTATAACTTAGAATTAAAATTTTTTATTCTCAGACCATCCGGTTATACCGGCTAATCTATTTTATTTTTTATTACCCGGTAGAACGACTAACCTGCCACTTAATGAAACGCTGCATAATAACCGGTTCCAGCCGTTCATAATTTTCCCAGGTATCTTCAACATGATAAAGACTGGGCAATCCTTTAGCCAATGTCGATGCATAATCTGAAAAATAAACATCAGACTCATAATAAAACCTGGTAAAAGCATTAGCCTGCTCATTCATATCGTCTTTCATCAGACGATCTTCACATTCTTTAACCAGGAATTCACGCCCGGTTATTGTTTTATTACGAACGGCTTCCAGTGATTCCTGTGATGTAAGCTGGTGAACTTTACCTTCAAGATTATTAATAATAATCCACGCGAGAAACATACCAATATGTGTGCCGCCATTTTCAGATGGCAAATCCTCGGGGTAATCACCCTCGTAGTGCCATTCCGCCCTGTCATATGACATGTTACTAAACCTGTGAGTTATTGATTAATGATTAACTGGAAACATATCAAACGACGTCAGTCGTGACTGACGCCATAAGATAAATAACGAGCTTTGTTAAAGACTAGGTGTTTATCCCCTGATTATCAAGCCATATACGGAAATATGATTAATATATAAGCAACTACAATCGCATTATTACGGCTATTTTCAGGCATTTATATAACGCGGTAATTTTACCGACAATAACCCGGCCACCAGTATAAAAACTGCCGACACCCATAAACAGCCGGACAAACCCCAGTACTGATATAAAAGCCCTGACAAAATTGTACCTGTTAAGCGTCCCGCTGCATTCGACATGTAATAAAAACCAACATCCACGGTCACGTTTTCATGTTGTGAATAATGCAGAATCAAATAGGAATGAATCGCTGAATTCACTGCAAATAAAACCGCGAACACAACCAGTCCGAAAATTAAATACACAGCCGTCAAATCATTCATAGCAACCAGCATTGCCAGCGACAACATCAATCCTGCTAACAGGTATACCCACAACTGGGCGGTGACACCATCCGGTCCCTGCTGATGATGAGAGCGTCGAATTAATTTTGGTGCAAAAGCCTGCACCAGGCCATAGGCAATAATCCACAGTGCAAAAAAAGTTCCCACCTGGTTATGCGACCAGCCCATCACGGATGACAGGTAAACCGGCAAGCCGACTACAAACCAGATATCCCTGGCACCAAACAGAAAAAAACGCGCCGCAGACAACCAGTTAATCTCCTCGCTACGTGAAAACAGATGAGTAAATTTAATTTTCTTTTTCATCCTGCCAAGATCTCGGGGCAAAAGAAAAAATGTCGCCAGTAATACCAGCAAAAGCATGGCCGCCATTAACAACAGGGCTGATTGAAATCCAATCCATGACAATAAAAATGCACCGATAAAAAACCCGGCACCTTTAAGCGTGTTTTTTGAACCGGTGAGTGCCGCCACCCATTTAAATAAATGTGCTGAACTTTCACTGGCAAATAATTTTACACTCGACTTGGCACTCATTTTATTTAAATCTTTGGCAATACCCGACAGGGCCTGGGCAAACATAACATAAGGTACAGTTAAGTAAGCCTCGTTCACAGCCAGCATGGACAAAGCAATAACCTGCAACCCAATACCCAGGTGCAAAGTAACATTCAAACCAATCCGCGATGCAATCCAGCCACCAAGCAAATTAGTTATCACACCAAATAATTCATAAAACAGAAACAAAGAAGCAATTTGAAACGGGCTATAACCCAGTTGATGAAAATACAGCACTACCAGCATGCGGATAGCACCGTCTGTTATGGTGAATGCCCAGTAACTAAAGGTAACGGTTAAATAATGTCGAAAACTATTGTCTGTCATCATCGTATTCAGAACTCACCATAGTTCTCAAACATGAATTCAGTACCGGTTAAAAAACTCTTGCCAGGTCTACTCAAAATATATCTTCTATTAATTGTTTCAGCCCACTTTATAGAACCGCAGTTTATCAGTTTCATCAAATCCGGAAACTCAATCACAAGTAAAAAAGACCGCCTCACTGAAATTTGTTCAAAACCGGCGCTCTCAAACGTCGATATATTTTACACTTTCGATCTGCCGCTAACTGCTGAAAATAGCAAGCTCATGATAAATAATGACAAATGTCATCTGGCTTTATTCTTGCTTACATAAGCTGCTGATAAAAAACAAAAAAATAAGACACTTAACTGTTTTTTCAAATGATAAGAATATTGCTGGAGGCGTTACATGAAACGACGTGATTTTTTAAAACTGGGAACCTATAGTTCCGCTGGATTAGTAGCAGGGAATATCAGCCTGCTGGCCTGGACGCCAAGAGCCCACGCTGCACACTTACCCGTGAACCTGGAAATCATTTCTGGCTTTCAGAAAATGATCGATAACAAAGGCCTGTACATGTTCTCTTTCAGCGGACTGAGTGCTGATGGCAAAAAAACCACGGAATTCCCCGGACCCACACTGATCTGCCAGGAAGGCGACACCATCGATGTCAAACTGACCAATACCCTGTCCACTCACAGTTCTTTCATGGTTGCCGGTACTGATATCGCCCATGAAGTTGCACCAGGCGGATCAATTCAATTCAGTTTCGCAGCACCTGCGGCTGGCAGTTATCTGTATCACGATGGTTTAAATAATGGCGTCAACCGGGTCATGGGCCTGCATGGTGCATTAATCGTGATGCCAGCCGGTAAGAAAAATATCTCGTTTAATGGTGGACCCGACTTTGTTCGCCAGTACAAATGGCTACTGGGTAATGTCGATCCTAACTGGAGTCATCTTGTGAACAACAATGGTGACGACTATGTCACTCAACTGAGCATTGATCAGTTTGAACCCAAATATTTTACTCTAAATGGCGCCAGCTACCACGATACTCATACGCCCGATACCGAGTTAATGGGTGCAATAGGTGAAGCTGCCCTGGTACGCATGATCAATGCCGGCCTGGCCGTACACTCACTTCACTTCCACGGCAACCACGTTGAAGTGGCCAGTATCAATCGTCAGAATTTCAGCTCGCACAGAAAACATAAAGATGTTATTTCCATGTTCCCTGAAGATGCACGTGATGCAGTGATTCCATTTGAAGTGCCACGGGATATTCCACCACAGGAATTTAAACTGGGATTTGATATTGTCGAGCACCCGCAACATTACCCGATGCATTGCCATACAGAATTATCGCAGACAGCCGGTGGTGGTTTTTACCCGCATGGTATGCACACAGGAATTGTCATTGGTCAGTCACCCGAGACTGAATCAGAAGTGACACAGGGCATGAATTCCCTCTAATCCTTTTATCAAAACTGACAGAATTTAATACGAGAAAAGTTATGGCAGATTTAATACGAAAACAAAATGCAGAATGTAAACAGGGTGATGATGGTGACTGCGGTTTAAACCCACAGGAGCCACCCACGCCTTACGAAATTAAACCGGATGTTTATTTTGAACGCGAAGTTGTCATGGATATCACCCAGACCTACCTGAGTGGTGGTGCAGAACATGATATTGATTTCTGGGGCTTCATCGACCCATTAAACGGTGGCCACAAAAGTGTGCCATCACCTGCAATGCGCGTCACCCAGGGCCAGACTGTTCATACTCATCTGGACTCCAGTCATATTCATACTATTCATCATCATGGTATAGAGCCGACCAGTTTCAATGATGGTGTAGGTCATTACTCATTTGATGTTCAGGGCAAATACAATTACCAGTGGTATGCCTCCCAGTCAGGCACTTATATGTATCACTGTCATACCAATACGGTACTGCATGTCGAAATGGGCATGTACGGTGGACTGATTATCGACCCTCCCACCGGACCGGGAACAGTAGAAGGTGCCGGCATCGGTAACTATTTACCCTATGATGTTGAAGCCATCTGGGCAGTGGATGAAATTGACTCAACCTGGCGTTGTCATGCAGAAGATGCTGCCTTATGTGGCGGCGATGCCGGACTCAATTATTTTGATCCAGATTTCTTTATTATTAACGGCATCAGTGATGGTGGCACCATTATTAAAAATGCAGATGGTGATGATGAAACTTTACGTACTGCAACTGCAGCAGCAGTGGCCATTAAAGCCAAAGTCGATGATCGCGTATTAGTCCGCTATATTCATGGTGGTTACTTCCCGCATCACCTGGTATTTCCTGCTGCTGTAGGAAAAGTCTGGACCATTGCAGAAGATGGTCGTCCCCTGGCAGTTGCCGAAGAAGTACCTTCAGGCGGCACCATTGTGACACCGGGTGAACGCAGGGAATTTTATTTCACACCACAAAAGCCGGGACAATACCAGGTGACTATTGAAATGCAGCACTGGATTACTCGGAAAGTGGTGGGTTCCGTTTCAACATTAATCACAGTCGATTAACAGTGCTCAGCCAGGTTAGCTGGGTCTGTTTCGACATTGATTACAGTTGATTAACAGCACTCGACTAAAATCACTGTTGCAAGCAACACAACAAAGGCCGCTATTAAGCGGCCTTTTTTTACTTTTAGCCCGGACTATTTTCACATTCATCTGCAA